>JAHHJQ010000193.1 GCA_018680005.1 Bacteroidia bacterium
GATTTGTATAGTTGAAAATCCATCTGTTAGGTTGATAAAAAGAAGCGGCATATAGATGTGTGCATTGAGTGAATTGGTGAAGATAATGATTGAAGGTGAAGTAATAGTTGATACCAAAGAAAATACACTTGTCAAAAGTGACAAATATCTTTAGTTTTGTGCCAAAATTATCAAATATGGCTGAGCTTCAATCCAAGATCAATGTGCATAGTACTTCCTACAAATCCAACTATGCTGAAATGCTCAAACTGGTTGAAGAACTCAACAAACATCTTGAGGAGAGTCGATTTCAGGGAAAGCCAAAACATATTGATCGAGCTCGTAAGCGAGGAAAACTGTTGGCCAGGGAGCGGATAGAATTATTGTTGGATCAGGATAGCCCATTTTTTGAATTGCTACCCTTATCGGGAATGCTACGAAAGGGCGGTTTTGGTGCTGGCGGTACCAATGTGTCAGGAATAGGATTAGTCGAAGGTAAACTATGCCTTATCAATTCCAATGTCGGAACACGCAAGGGTGGTTCCGTCGATTATACGACTACCTTCAAAAGTCTTCGTATCGGTCAAATCGCAATGGAAAACAGATTGCCAAGTATTAATCTTGTAGAAAGCGGAGGTGCGAATCTTCCGGATCAAGCTAAGATCTTTAATTGGGGTGGTGAGTCATTCAGGGAGATTACCAGGAGGTCCAAAATGGGGATCCCAACCATTTCGGTAGTATTTGGCAATGCAACTGCTGGTGGTGCATATGTACCTGGGATGTCTGATTTTTCCATCTTTCAGAAGCAATCTGCAAAGGTATTTCTCGCAGGCCCACCATTGGTGAAGATGGCGACTAACGAAGAGTCGACCGACGAGGAGCTTGGTGGAGCGGAGATGCATAGTCGTGTATCAGGTGTCAGTGATTATCTCGCGGCCGATGAATATGATGGAATACGCATAGCTCGAGAGATCATGTCCATCCTTGAAGTAAGTAAACCCCATTTGATCCCAAAAGGTAAAATAGAACCTCCTAGATATGATGCGGAAGAAATTCTGGGTGTCGTCTCCCATGAAGTCAAGCAACCTTTTGACTGTCGTGAGTTGATCATACGGGTTGTCGATGGATCAGATTTTCATGAATTCAAATCAGAATACGGCCCTACCTTAATCTGCGGCTGGGCCAAAATACATGGTTACAGGGTTGGGATAATAGGCAACAATGGCGTCATATTTTCCGATTCGGCGAATAAAGGCGCACAATTCATTCAGCTATCCAATCAAAACAATATACCACTGCTCTTTCTGCAAAACACCACAGGGTATATGGTCGGAAAAAAATACGAAGAAGGTGGCATTATCAAGAATGGCGCTAAACTGATCAATGCCGTATCTAACAGCGAAGTTCCAAGCCTTACATTGATGATCGGTAACTCTTATGGTGCAGGCAATTATGGAATGAATGGGCGTTCCTTTGATCCGAGGTTTTTATTGACTTATCCGAATGCAAGAATAGGAGTTATGGGATCGGAACAACTGGCTGGTGTCATGGAGATCATTCAGAAGGCATCTGCCAAATCTCTTGGTGTCCCTTATGACGAAGAGCAAGCAGCGATGATGAAAGCCATGTTGATCGCCGAGGCAGACAGCAAATCCTCTTCCTGGTATTCTACATCAGAAATATGGGATGATGGCGTCATTGATCCACGGGAGACGAGAAATAACCTTGGTTTTTTACTGGCAGTGATCTACAATCAGCCTATCAAAGGATCACAAAGTTATGGTGTGTGGAGACACTAAAAACAACTATTATGGAATTTGAAACAATCAATACAATCCTAGTCGCCAATAGAGGTGAGATCGCAGCACGAGTCATTCGTACATGCAAGAAAATGGGAATTCGGACGGTAGCTGTTTTTTCAGAGGCCGATCGTTATGCACCCTTTGTAAGACAAGCTGATACAGCGGTTTACATCGGAGCCTCACCACCGCATCTATCTTATCTTGATCAGGATAAAATCATCCATGCAGCCCAAAAAACAAGTGCTGACGCTATACATCCGGGCTACGGTTTTCTGGCGGAGAATAGTGTTTTTGCCAGAAGATGTGCGAGTGAGGGAATCATCTTTGTCGGGCCCAATGCTGTGGCCATTGATGCCATGGGATCCAAATCCAGAGCAAAAAGCATAATGCAAGCCCATCAGGTGCCTACTGTTCCCGGGTATCAGGGCAAGGATCAAGATCTTGGTCGGTTGGTTAGCGAAGCAGAAAAAATCGGATTTCCACTTCTGATCAAACCTACTGCCGGCGGTGGAGGAAAAGGTATGCGTATCGTTCATGATAAGAAGAAATTGAAACCGGCCTTTGAAGCAGCGAAAAGAGAAGCGCAGAGTTCCTTTGGAAATGACGAACTCCTCATCGAAAGATATATTCAATCAGGAAGACACATTGAATTCCAAATCTTTGGGGATCAACATGGCCATGCGATTCACCTACTGGAACGAGAATGCTCTATTCAAAGAAGATATCAAAAAATCGTCGAAGAAAGCCCCTCGTCCATCATGACGGAACAACTTCGTCAAAGCATGGGAGAAGCTGCTGTTAATGCTGCCAAGGCGTTGAACTACGACAATGCAGGAACCGTAGAATTTATCTTTGACGATCAAACCGGAGACTTCTATTTTCTGGAGGTAAATACGAGACTCCAGGTCGAGCATCCTGTAACAGAGGAGATCACCGGACTGGATCTGGTCCAGATGCAAATCGAATCTGCACAAGGCATGCCTCTGCAGATTACTCAAGAGCAAGTGTCCGGAACAGGGTACGCTCTGGAAATGAGATTGTATGCAGAAAACCCAGCGAATGATTTTCTGCCTCAGACAGGCACCATTCATAGGTTTTCTTATCCTGAAGTAGAGGGACTACGTATGGAAAGTGCCATAGCATCAGGATCTGAAATTTCCATTTACTATGACCCGATGATTGCAAAGATCATTGTTCACGACAAAAACAGACAGTCTGCGATTCAAAAGATGAATTATGTTTTGGGTAATATGGTATGTATAGGTGTGCAGACCAATCAGGACTTTTTGAAACACCTTACGGAGCAAGCAACATTCGTCAAAGGACAATACAGTACCCACTATATTCAACAACATATCGATCTGGATAAGTTTGAGAAAAAGGATGGTATTACTTTGACCAAGGCAGGTATTGTAGCAACCTTATATGCCTGGATTCAACGCGAGCAAAAAAGACAATTGCTCAGCAGCCTACCTTCAGGGTGGCGGAACAGCTTTTATGAACATCAAAAGGATGTATATCAGCAAGGGGAAGCAATTGTGGAAATCAAATATCGCTATCTGGACTCCCATTTCGAGATGATTAGTGGTGCAGACACGTATCGGGTAAAATTGATCTCAGCGAAATCTGATACGGTCTGTATTGAAATGGAAGGCGTACAATCCACCTACCATGTCTTTCAAAATGATATGACGCTCTATATCCATGGAGATGATATTGGGAACATTCGACTGGAGAAAATAGAACGTTTACCATTACCAGAAAAGGAAATAATGAAGGGAGGCTATTCAGCACCTATGCCGTCTCAGATCATCAAAATATTGGTCGAAGAAGGACAGAAGGTCGAGGCAGGAGATGCTTTGTTGATCATTTCCTCGATGAAGATGGAGAACACGATATCTGCTGAAGAAGATGGCAGGGTAGTATCCATTATGACGGCTGAAGGTGAAAATGTTGAAGCCGGACATCCATTGATACAAATTTCTGATAACTAGCATATTATGAATCTATATAACGAAGAACAAGTCCGGAACTGGAGCGAGCACACCTTTGCCTATATCGAGGCCTCTGAAGCTGATCATGTGTTGACAATAACCCTCGATCGGGAAGCCAAGAAGAATGCATTGCACCCACAGATGGTCAACGAAATTGCTTTCATGATGCATTATGCGCATTTCGTTTCTTCCGTTTGGATGATCGTCATTCAGGCCAAAGGAAACATCTTTTGCGCAGGGGCTGATTTAAAGGCAATGGCCGGCATTATCGAACCCAATGATTCTACTGTGCCTCAACCTTCCTCAGAGGTGCTCATCGGTGAGTTATTTAACAAAGTCTATAAACCAACGATAGCCAAGGTTACCGGGGATGTTTACGCAGGCGGCTTTTTCTTCCTGGCAGGTTGCAATATTGTGATTGCCCATGATGATGTGCAATTCGGATTACCTGAAGTCAAAAGAGGAATCTATCCCATGCAAGTGATGGCTGCACTCCTTAAAGTGATGCCCGCCCGAAAAGTAATCGATTGGTGTATCCGTGGATATAATTTGCCGGTTGTAGAAGCATTAAAATATGGACTGGTTAGTGAGGTGCATTCTGTAGATGAAATCGATCAGGCGGTGTCCAGAATTATCGATGAACTCAAGCAGAATAGCCCTTCCGCCATTCGCTATGGTCTGGAAGCCTATGATCATATCCAACCATCAGCAGCAGAACACCAGTACTTGCACGAAATGCTCATGAAAGCCATTGGATCTAAAGACGGGCAGGAAGGATTGAGGGCATTTCGGGAAAAGCGGAAGCCGGTGTGGGTCGGTTGTTAGTGGTTAGTCATCAGTTATCAGACCTCAGTTTACAGTTGACTGCTGTGTTTACAACCAGCATTTGTGAGTGAGATTAAAGATTATGTAGTTGATAAAAAGAAAGATTCATTGAGCTTTAAATTTGAAAAATTAAATGTTTGGCATCGATCCTTGGATTTTGCAAATGACATTCATTTGCTTACGCGAGAATGGCCAAAAGAGGAATTATATATTTTGACTTCTCAGATAAAACGAGCAGCTGATTCGGTCAATCTTAATATTGCGGAAGGATCAACAGGTGCTAGTGCCAAACACTTATCGCATTTTTTAGGAATAGCGCAAAGGTCGTTAGTGGAAGTAGTCTCGTGTTTATATCTGGCTCAGAAGAGAAACTATCTAGAAGCATCTTCATTCACTAAGCATTATAATGAAGCACTTGAAATTCTCAAGATGATTCAGTCATTTAGAAAAAGAATTAGCAAATAATATAGAAATCTGAAATCTGAAATCTGAAATCTGAAATCTGAAATCTGAGGTCTGAGGTCTGAGGTCTGAGGTCTGAGGTCTGAGGTCTGAAGTCTGAAGTCTGAAGTCTGAAGTCTGAAGTCTGACAACTGAGGTCTGATAGCAGACAGCTGTAAGCTGTAACCGTATAAAACTTATGTATCAAAAAGACACCCTAAAAAACAAAATCACTCTCGTAACCGGCGGCCGCGCCGGAATCGGTTATGCTATTGCGAAGCAATTTTTGCAATTAGGGGCAAGCGTCATGA
>JAHHJQ010000202.1 GCA_018680005.1 Bacteroidia bacterium
CCTTAGTATTCTGGGTATTACCTTACTTTTGGCAAAAAAATAATATCCCGGGCATGATCGATTCTACAAAGCTTCTTATACCTTTTCTGATCTCTCTTTTTCTTTTGAGCTGTAAAAATGATCCTACTCAATCAGCCGGCGCCATAAATTCGGAAGCAATTACCATGGCAGATCAGGATATTCATCAAGCTTTTCTTGTGAATGTCGATCATCTCAATGTCAGAGACGAGCCGGGAAGAAAAGGAAGTATTCTTGGCAAACTGCGCGAAAATGAAGTCGTCTATGGCACCAACGAAATATCCGAAAATATAGATACCATTAACCTCCGGGGTGTTGAATTTATCGAACCCTACCATATGGTCAAGACATCCCAGGGAACAGGTTGGCTATTTGGAGGAGCTCTGACCATGATCTATGAGGGCACTATCGAAATATCCCTACCAAAGGCCAGTGTCTTGGCCAAAGATCTTTACGGCATCCCAAAAGATAAGATCACCGTCACGCATTGGATGGCCAATAGGATAACTGATGGAGATACCAGTGATCCATTGAAGAATGATACCTATCTCGCTATCGCCTTGGACGCGATTCACAAAATTCCCTATGATAGTCCGATGTATGCGAAAGCTGATGAAATAGAATGGACCACCGACGATTACGATGCGGTATGGGACCATCGGCTTTCACCCGAGAGAGATCCTTATGTCAAAGATGCTTTGAACAGTGGATTTAGATTTATCGCAAGTGAAGGGATGGTCTTTCCGGAACTGGAAAAAGCAAAATTCGCTAAAATGGTAGGAGGCCCATTTTCACAGGCCATGGAAGCATATCTGGAATTGCTCACTTATGAAATGGACAACCCCACGATGGAAGATGCAGCCATTATATTTCCGCTTACTGAGCTTGCCAAACAGTGGCAAAGTAGAATAATCTTCAAAAAAGAACATCCCGCTTTTGTGTATGCCGATAAAAATCAAGACGACATGGACTTCTATTTAGGAGCTATAAAATTTGGAACCAGCAATACACCAGCCTTTGATTATAAGACCGGAAAGGTATATCCCGAGTTTGTCCAGGAATGGCAAAAAGTGATAGATGATCTTCCAAATACAGAAATTGGAGACATCGTCACCAGCTGGATACGAGAAGTACGCAAAAACAACAATCAGCGCCCAGTCGGATAAACTTTTACCGGATTATTCTATTACCATTCTATTGAAACATTAAAAATACATTCATGCCAACGCCACCTATTTACAACATGTCTTATAATACGCCATCCGGAGAAGAAGTGGCTTTGAAAGATTTTGAAGGCAAAGCGATCCTTGTCGTCAATACAGCAACACAATGCGGATTAGCGCCACAGTTCAAAGGTCTTGAAAAACTCCATCAGCAATATAAAGACAAAGGTCTTGTGGTTATCGGGTTTCCATGTAATCAATTCATGGGGCAAGAACCCGTTTCAAATGAAGAAATGATGGCTGTTTGTGAAATCAATCATGGTGTCACATTTCCTTTGACGGAAAAGATCAATGTCAATGGCCCCGGCACACATCCCTTATTCAAATATTTGAAGAAAAAATTGGGCGGTATGCTCACCAGTGGGATTAAGTGGAATTTCACCAAGTTCCTTATTGACAAAGATGGTAATCCTGTCAAACGATACGGGCCTACTACTGCGCCCAAAGAAATTGAAGATGATATCCAGGAAGTTCTAGCAGCATAAATCACAGTCCGATTCACCTGTCCTTATCAAATCTGTTTCTTCACCAACCACCGCGTTGGCATCAATGATTTAAGCAGTTATCGTGTGGGCATTGAATTTTTATCTATAGTACGACAACTTTCGTAGATATAGTATTAGCTTTTTCATTATGATTAAGTTTCTTGTACGATAGATTTCGTACTTTTCTATTTTTACAATACTATGAAGATGTTTCAATCTAATATCCGAAGTTGGATCTTTGCAATAAGTCTATTGTTAATTTTTCAAATATCCTATGCGCAAGATGGACCTCTTCCATACGAGATGGACGCTATTCGTTCCATAGAATCGATGCTGGATTCCAAAGGTGATCCTCCCCTGCTCTCATTTATTGAGCGCTCCATGATCCCGGATCCCCTGAGAGACCAAGGTGAGATGATGCAAAAACTGCGTGAGATCCGAAAGGATATGATGGGATTACGTGATGATATTGCTGTTGAGGCCGAAGACTATGGGCTCCGTCTAATCATGGCCTCTGCTGACAAAGAAAAACATTTGAAAGTCGTGCTGGACAGAAAAGCGAAGGCAATCGCGGATCTGGAACTTTTGGAGACACCAAAACTAATGCTGCTCACGCTAGACAATTTGAAGTCAACATTTGACCAATTGGAATCAGATGGCATGTCAGGTTTGGTCTATGTCAAGACCAATGGTGAGGTGCAAATGAGGCATGCTTTTGGAATGGCCAACAGAGATCTTAATGCATCCAATACCATATCGACGGTTTTTGGAGTAGGATCCAGACCCATAGATTTCACCGTTGCAGGGATATTCCTCCTGGATCAGAACGGTGCTATCAACATTAAAGACCGAATAAACAAGTATTTTGATAATGTCCCGAATGACAAGAAATCGATGACAATTGAGCATCTAATGACCGGGCAGTCCGGTCTTCCTGATTTCTTTCATACCGACGAGGATTGGGATCCTGACCTTCAATGGATTGATCGCAATACTGCTGTCAGAAGATTGCTTTCACAAGAGCTGCTATTTGCTCCCGGTACCGGCCGAGAACATTCCCATGGTGCTTTTGGATTATTAGCAGCATTGATAGAGCAAGTCAGTGGCATAACGTATTATGATTTTCTGAAAAAGCACTTTTTTGATCCTGCAGGTATGCAAAGGACCGGGGAATATGGAACGACACTCGGACTGAAAGTATCTGATTTTGCGGCAGGTGGCGGGCCACAGAAAATCGGAATGCCCAATATCCCTCCTAACTGGGGCCCCACATCGTGGTTGGTCAAAGGTAGTGGAGGCATGTATTCTACACTCGAGGACTTACTGTTGTTTTATGACTATGTGCGTTCAGGACCAGTACTAGACAAAGATCATAGCCATTATTTTCACCGGGCTACTGTGAATCTGGATGGATCAGATCGTGGTTTTGAACTCTTTAATGCCTATGAATCCCCGGATGCAGAGGTCTATCTCTTTCTCAATGAAATGGGTGACAGGGACAAACTTCGGCAGCTAATGCGCGCGTTGGAACGATTGGTATTGTCGGAGTAGTTCATTTTGTTTTGGTCGATTACTTCAAATTATCATTTCGGCTAATTTATTATCCGTCTGTAGTCGTTTCTAACGGTTAGACATACCTGCATGTATTCTCCTCCGAGCCTTCTACTATAATATAATTTGTCTATTTTCATAAATACAGCGAATATTCCATTGCACACAATCCAAGCAATATGAGATTGCCAACCATTCTTTGCATTACTGCCCTATTCTATCTGGCTTGTCAGTCCTCAACTTCTGAAAATTCCAGCGACCCGCAAGAAACAAAAAGTGAATACCGCATCGCCTACAATGTCTATGTCCCAGATAGCCTGAATGACGACAACTATGAAATTTTTACCATGCAGATGGATGGGAGTGATAAAAAAAATATCACCAATCATCCCGATGTAGCCTGGACTTATCTTGCTCACGGGATTAAGATCTTCTTCATCAGTGATCGGGATACTGCAGGTCGTGTCATGCAATTGTATCAAATGGATTATAAGGGTGATAATATTCGGCAAATCACTGATTTTAGACTCACTGATAGTTGGATGGGATCACGAAACGATGGACAGGAATTGATCATATGTCCACATCAATCAGTGGATTCAGTATTATACCTTATAGATCTCGATGGTAACATCCTGGAAAAGCTGGAAACAGAAACCCCCTATGCCAGTGATCCGTCCTTTTCTCCTGATGGTCAAAAAATTGCATTTGTTGGGAAGACTAAAAGATCCAAACGAGACCCCGATTTCAATGCAGAGATCTATGT
>JAHHJQ010000218.1 GCA_018680005.1 Bacteroidia bacterium
TACCTGCATATAGCAGAACTTTCTGTGGAACCTGTAATCGAATCCGCGTGACTCCTACAGGGACCTTAAAGACATGTCTCTATGATCAGGGCGTATTCAATATTAAAGATTCAATTCGCGGTGGCGCTAATGATCGCCAGATCGTTAAATTGGTTCAAGAAGCCCTGGCAATCAAGGCTATCAATGGTGTTGAAGCAGAAAAGATGCGCCATCAAAGTCTTCCTGTCAAAGAATCCATGGCAACCATAGGAGGATAAAAATCTAATTTACAGCATATTATACATTATTCGTTTTTATATCCGATGGATGTTAGGAACTTTGGTTTTTAACTCTGTCTCCATTATTATCTTTGAGCTATAAATTCAATTGGAATACTGATGAATATACTACTGATAGGTAGTGGAGGAAGGGAACATACGCTCGCCTGGAAGATCGAACAAAGCCCCCTTTGCAAAAGGCTGTTTATAGCACCCGGAAATGCCGGTACGGCGCTTCATGGTGAAAATATCCAAATTGATCCTTTGGATTTTGAGGAAGTGGAATACCTCTGTAAAGTTTTAAAAATTAATATGATTGTTGTCGGGCCTGAACAACCTCTTGTAATGGGTTTGGCGGATCATTTCAAAGGTAAGCGCGGTTTTGCTGATCTTATCATTATTGGACCCACTAAAGAAGGGGCAATGCTCGAAGGGTCAAAGGATTTTTCCAAAAAATTCATGAAACGGCATAAGATACCAACGGCTGGTTATGAAACTTTCAAGAAAAGTGAATTGAAAGAAGCAAAGGTGTTTCTCAAAAGTATGAAAGAGCCCTATGTCTTAAAGGCTGATGGATTAGCTGCAGGTAAAGGAGTTATCATCAGTAAATCACTTTCGGAGGCAGAAAAAGAACTGGAATTGATGCTGGATGGTAAATTTGGCCAGGCCAGTGAAAAAGTAGTAATTGAGGAGTTTCTTGATGGCATTGAATTTTCGGTTTTTGCGCTTACGGATGGCAAAGATTACATCATCCTTCCAGAGGCAAAAGATTATAAACGCATAGGTGAAGGAGACTCTGGTCTCAATACAGGTGGAATGGGTGCCATATCTCCAGTGCCTTTTGTGGATGAAGCCATGATGCAAAAAGTAATAGATCGTATCATTGATCCAACAGTGAGCGGTCTTCGTAAGGAAAAAATTGACTACAAGGGCTTCATTTTTTTTGGATTGATCAGTGTAAATGGGGAACCCTATCTAATCGAGTACAATTGTCGATTGGGGGATCCTGAAACGGAAGTTGTGCTGCCAAGATTGAAGAATGATATTGTTGAATTGTTCCAGGCTTGTGGTGCCGGCAAGTTGGACATTATAGAAATCGAAAAGGATCCTAGGTCCGCGGTCACCGTGGTTATGGTGTCGGGAGGCTATCCTGAATCATATGAGAAAGGTTATCCTATCGAAGGAGAACTGAAGACAAAAAAATCCAATGTTTTTCATGCGGGAACAAAAAAATCCAATGGTTCTATTTTAACCAATGGTGGCAGAGTCCTGGCCATTACTTCGTTTGGAAAATCAAAAGAAGAAGCACTTAAGAAATCTTATGCGACGGCCGACAAAATAGAATTCAAAGACAAATATTTGAGGCGCGATATCGGTTTCGATATATAGTAAAGATCGATCGACATGAATATTTCGACCGATAGATTATTTGGGATTCTTGGGATTGAAAATGTCTCCTCGGTATCGAGGACAGTCCAACATATCCATATCGACAGTAGATCAATTCATCTTCCTGAGCATGCCTTATTTGCTGCAATCAAAGGGAATCGTCACGATGGGCATGCGTTCATCCCAGAGCTATATGAGCGTGGTTTGCGTGTTTTTCTTGTATCAGATCCCAAGTCCTCAGGAAAGTTTACTGATGCATTATTTCTTCTAGTAGACAATGTCGTTGATGCTTTACAAAAAATTGCATTCTATCATCGGCATCTATTTGATATCCCTATCATTGGCATTACCGGTAGCAATGGAAAAACTACTATCAAAGAATGGCTATATCAGCTATTATCACCGGAATATCAAATCGTTAAGAGTCCGAAGAGTTACAATTCACAGATAGGAGTGGCGCTTTCGATTTTCAACATGGATAATGACCATCAACTAGGCATTTTTGAGGGTGGCATATCGCGAATGGAGGAAATGGATAAAATTGCCCCGATTATAGATTGCGCGCTCGGTATCTTTACCAATATTGGTTCTGCTCACCAGGAAGGCTTTGCTTCGTTAAATCAAAAAATAAGCGAAAAGGCAAAGCTCTTTGTCAATTCAGAAACTGTCATTTGTTGCAAGGATCAAAAAAAGGTCTTCGATTGTCTTAAAAAACTATATGCCGATAAACTTCTTACCTGGTCATTGAAAGGTACATCTGATAATCTAAATGCCAAAGTAATCGATCATAGGGATGGTGGGACTTATTTACACCTGGATCATATGGGGAAGACAGCAGATCTCTGGATCCCTTTCAGAAATATAGCATCTATCGAGAATGCGATGCACTGTCTTACCAGCATGCTCCAACTTGGCTATGATATGGTTGCTATAAAAGATCGGTTCCATTGGTTAAAATCCCTCAGTTTGAGATTAGAACTTGTTAAGGGCAGCAGAAACAATCTGATTATCAATGATTGTTACAACGCTGATCTGGAAAGTCTTTCGCTCGCACTTGAATTTATGGTTCAGCATGCTCTTGAAAGATCCAGAACCTTAGTGCTTTCAGATGTGCACCAGATGAATAAGTCCTCAGAAGATCTTTATGGTAGGATATCTGAAATGATAGAAGCATCAAGAATCCAGAGGGTCATCGGAGTCGGTAACGAAGTTTCCATATTACAACAGTTTCTTTCTTCCTCGATTGAGCAATTTTATTTTCAATCCACCTCCGATTTATCGGATCAACTACATAGATTCAATTTTCATAATGAAATTGTATTGATCAAGGGAGCCCGATCCTTTGAACTGGAGAAGATATCTTTTCAATTACAATCTCAATCTCATGCCGCACATCTTGAAATTGATCTCAGTGCCCTAATGCATAACCTCAGTACCTTCCAGGGCCTTCTTCCGGATGAAACTAAAATGATGGTTATGCTGAAGGCGGCGGCCTACGGCGTTGGTAGTGAAGCTATTTCAACCCTGCTGCAATACGATCAGATCGATTATATTGGGGTAGCATATGCTGATGAAGGTGTTGAACTCAGAGAGCAAGGTATTCATGTTCCGATATTGGTTCTAAATCCGGATTGGAATTATTTGGATCTCTTGTATCGGTATCATCTGGAACCAGAAGTGTATTCGATCCAGGCGTTACAAGCAGTTATAGACTATCAGAATAAAACCAATCATCAGTTGTCCATCCATCTCAAGCTGGACACCGGTATGAACAGGCTTGGATTTCGCCCTGACGAATTGGTAAACATCATTGCACTTACCAAGCAAAACGATCTCAAGATCAAATCCATATTTTCTCATCTTGCAGCCAGTGATGATCCGAGTTATGAAGCGTTCACTAAGCGACAACTGAACCGGTTTACAGATTTCTGTGATGGGGTCAGCAAGGCCATCGGATATCAACCTTTCAGGCACATCCTAAATACTTCAGGTATTATTAGATTTCCTAATTATATGTTCGAAATGGTCCGCCTTGGTATTGGATTGTATGGTATCGACCCTACAGATAATTTGAGTTTGGATCTTGAAAAAGTTCATGCCCTAAAGGCGAAGATCTCACAGATTAAAATAGTTCCGGAAGGTTCTTTGGTTGGATACAATGCGAAAACGCCCGTTCGAACGGAAAGAAAAACTGCCACCATCAATATCGGATACGCCGATGGATTATTTCGCGCAGCAGGCAATGGCAATTGCCAATTCTTAGTAAATGGTCAATTGGCACCTACAATTGGAAATATCTGCATGGATATGACCATGTTGGATATCACCGGTCTTCAGCACATTCATGTGGGTGATGAAGTAGAGATCTTTGGCAAGGATCTACCGCTTGAAATGATAGCAAAACAGATGAAAACAATCCCTTACGAGATACTTTGTGGAATTTCTTCACGTGTTCGTCGTTTATACTACCAATCGTAATAAAAACGTTAAAATCTATTCTTTGCATCTAAGTAATCATTTCCGCTAATTTTGCGTACTAATTGAGGAATGTACATCTACCTATATGAAATCAACCAACATTAAAATCCTGATCATACTTTTGCTTCCCCTTTGTGCTTTGAATATTGCCGCACAGTCTGTTAATGATCCTGTACTATTTACTGTCGGAGCGGCAGAAGTTGGACTAAGCGAATTTGATTATATATACTCGAAAACAAATGGCAAGAATGCCAACTATACCGCCGAGTCGATTGAAGAGTATCTTGATCTCTATATTAAGTTCAAGCTTAAGGTACAAGAGGCAAAATATATTCAATTAGATACAGTGCCCAGACTTCAACGTGAATTGGAAACATACCGCAGACAGCTGGCGGACTCTTATTTGATCGATAAGGAAGTGACAGAAAAGTTGGCTAGAGAAGCCTATGACCGGATGCAAAAGGATATCAGTGTCCGTCATATCCTTGTAGCTGTGGCAGAAGACGCCGATGATGATAATGTCAATGCTGCTTACAAAAAGGCGATGTCTATTAAAGCTGAATTGGAAGAAGGAGCGCCATTTCCAAAATTGGCGGTCAAATATACAGATCACAAACCTTCAAGACTCAAAGGAGGTAATCTTGGATATATGACTGCGATACTACCAGAAGGATTTTATGAATTGGAGAGAGCGGTTTACTCTTCGGAAGTCAATCAAATATCTGACCCTGTAAGATCCAAAATGGGATACCATATCCTCCGTGTGGAAGATGTAAGACCTGCAAGAGGTAAGATTGACCTTGCAC
>JAHHJQ010000219.1 GCA_018680005.1 Bacteroidia bacterium
TTGCAGGTCCATTAATCTGGGGGCTCAAGAGGTCCCATACCAGAAACAACGGGTTGCTTCAGATGCTTGTATTCACGGCAACACTTGTGGTCATTGGTTTCTCCACCATCGGAGTCATTGTCATCAGGGCCAATGCGAATACACCCATCAACATGAATAATCCGAGCGATCCTTTGAGATTGGTACCCTATCTCAATAGAGAACAATACGGGGAACGGCCTCTACTAATGGGGCCAACTTTTGATGCACAGATCGTAGGGACAGAATCGGAAGAAAGATATGGGCAGGTTGGCGATAAGTATGAAATCGTTGATCAAAGACTTTCCTATAAGTACAACAACAGAGACAAAATCTTTTTCCCAAGAATCGGACATGCTGAACAAGGCCGAGACCGTGAACATCGCAAATGGATGGGTGATGAAAATCGTAAACCTACCCAAGCCGATAATATTTCCTTTCTCATGCAGTACCAGTTGGGATGGATGTATTACAGGTATTTCATGTGGAATTTTGTGGGAAGACAAAATGGAGATCAGGGTTTCGAACCCTGGAATGTGAAGTCCGGGCACTGGCTCTCAGGTGTTTCTTTTCTGGATAGTGGAAGACTATATAATCAATCCCAGTTACCAGACACGATGCGCGAACATAAAGCCAGAAATAAGTATTTCTTCCTTCCCCTGATCTTTGGATTAATCGGTCTTTATTTTCATTACAAACGAAGTCGTGAAGAATTCCTGGGTCTTCTGGGCCTATTTATCATCACTGGGATCGGAATAATAATTTATTCCAATCAGCCACCACGTGAACCCCGCGAAAGGGATTATGTGCTGGTAGGTAGCTTTTTTACCTTCTGTATCTGGATAGGTATGGCTATACCAATGATCTATGATTATTTAAAGAATAAATTAGATGTCAAAGCCGCCTCACCTTATATTGCCTTGGGTTTGGTCATCACCGCTCCGCTCATCATGGGTTTTCAGAACTTTGATGATCACAGTCGTGCCACACATTATGGTGCCCGTGATTATGCTTCCAACTTCCTGAACAGTGTTGATGAAAATGCGATCATTTTCACATATGGGGATAATGATACTTATCCATTATGGTATGCTCAGGAAGTTGAAGGAATCCGGCGTGATGTACGTGTAGTCAATTTAAGTCTGATCGCTGTGGATTGGTATATCGATCAATTGCGAAGAAAAGTCAATGATTCACCACCTATAAAGATGACGGTAACTTCAGAAGCTATACGCGGTAACAAGCGGAATCAGGTGCCTGTCTATAGTCGAGATCAAAGCAATCGTCCAATCAACGCTTTACAGGCATTACGTTTCTTAAACGAAACGCACAGATTGCCTACGAGTAGTGGTTCATCATTCGAGAGCTATATTCCATCGAGCAATTTATTTATTCCGGTCAATAGAAATCAGGTCCTCGCTAATGGAACGGTAGATCCGGCAGATTCTCTTACGATAGAACCAAGAGTCCCAATTACGCTTTCTGAAAGCTACTTGCTCAAAGGTCAGGTGGCCGTATTAGATATTTTGGCAAGCAATGCCTTCGAAAGACCTACCTATTTTGCAGTAACGGTACAACCATCTACCATGCTTGGCTTACAGGACTATATGGAGCTGGAAGGACTGGCCATGAGATTTGTGCCAGTAAAATCCAGAAGCGATCAAACTTACGGTTTGATCGGTAGTGGGCGTATCGATACAGAGACTGTCTACGAAAACGTCATGAACAAATTCAAATGGGGCAATTTTGACAAAGAAGAAGTATATATCGACCGTAGTTACGGCCCGAGTATCCAAAGTCAACGACTCATGATGATGAGGTGTGCCAATGCGATGATGGCTACAGGCCAGCCGGAACAAGCTGCCGAGATGGCTGTCAAATATTTTGAGGCCTTCCCACATTTCAATTTTTCTTATGATGCTCAGATTGTTCCGTTTTTATCACTACTGGTACAGGTAGGGAGATATGATCTTGCCAAACCGCACATGGAGATCCTTGCAGAAGAAACGCGACAGTATCTGAACTTCTTCTATTCTATTGATCAGGATGATCTGAAGGCTGGTTTTTTGCAGGAATTTGGAGGATTTAACCGGGCTAAAGATGACTTGATTAATATGGCAAAGGCTGCGAAAGACGATGAATTTACCGTAGAATTACAAGCCATGTTCCAGGAGTACACGGTTGAACAAGTCCCTAATTAAACATAGATGTTAACTTCACAATTGGCAGATACAAAAGTTCTTACTCATACAACTTGTCCCATGTGTGGATCTGAATCCATAGGAGCCCACATGGAGGTCAAGGATCATTCCATTTCGCAGGAGACATTTCCGCTTTGGAAGTGCTCTGATTGTGATTTTTGTTTCACGCAACATCCCCCAACCGAGGAGGAATGCGGACAGTATTATGAATCAGAAGATTATATTTCCCACAGCGACACAAAAGAAAGTCTGACTGACCGAATGTATCACCTAGCTCGCAACTACATGCTGCGAAGAAAGTGGAAATTGGTTAAAAGATATACCAATAATCGTAGACAAGGTCAACTGCTGGATTATGGCTCTGGAACGGGTTACTTTCTGGACTATGCCATCCAACAGGGTTGGGATGTAGAAGGAATTGAAGTAAGTGAATCAGCCCGAAAATTTTGTAAAGACCAATTTGATATTGACGCAAGTCCAGCCGAATTCCTGTTCTCTACCAAGAAAAAATATGATGCCATTACCTTATGGCATGTACTGGAACATTTGTATGATTTCCATAGGTATATCGATCGTTTCAAAACCCTTCTGAAGTCTGAAGGCACCTTGATTATTGCAGTACCCAATTATCAATCTTTGGATGCGCAGTCTTACGGCCCACATTGGGCGGCCTATGATGTCCCCAGGCATCTTTGGCACTTCAAACCTAAGGACCTCAAGCGACTAGCAGTAAAACATCAAATGAAAATTGTGGGTAAATATGGGATGCCCCTGGATGCATTATATGTGTCTATTTTGAGTGAAAAGTATAGAAAAGGAGGAGGTTTGATATCTGGAGGGATCAAAGGCTTAATGTCCAATCTCAAAGCTATAACCAACAAGGATAAGTACAGCTCCGTGATCTATATTCTGAAAAAAACTTAAGCAAAAGCCAATCGTTCCCTGGGCAACCGCATTAATTTGATACTCAACACACTTCACATAGGTTGACAATGATCATAATTATTGGTGATCAGAGTCATCTCATCAATTGCCTATAATCAATACATTTATTAAAAGGTCACCCGTAAAATGTCTGATGCGAAATACAATAACCTTATCCCATTGGATACGAAGGAGCCTATCTGGAATCATTTCTATACTGTGGCTCCCCTAGTAGTTATTGGGTCCAAAGAAGGTAGTGAATACGATCTTGCGCCCAAACATATGGTGACACCTTTGGGATATGACAACTACTTTGGATTTGTTTGCACGCCTGATCATGCGACATATCATAACGTCAAGCGGAATAAAGAATTCACCGTTAGCTTTATCAAACCAGACCAGGTGATCATGGCCAGTTTAGCAGCTGCTCCACGTTGTGTGGAAAAAAGTACTGAAAAAGCAATCGTCAAGCATCTGCCTCAGTTTCAAGCACATCATGTAGATGCTCCTTTCGTCAAAGATTCATATCTGCTTTTTGAGTGTAGACTTGATAAAATCGTTGACGGATTTGGGGATTGCAGTATGATAGCCGGTAAAATTATTGCCGCCTATGTCGATCCTGGAGCAAAGAGGATCTCAGATGGGGATGAAGAAAGTATGATTTATGATATGCCCATGCTGGCTTACCTGCCCTACGGTCGGTTTGCAAAGATCCAGAAAACTTTTGCTTTTCCATTTCCAAAGGATTTTGCGGTAAAGAACTTGATTGACCAAAATTCATAGGATCAAACAAAATGTCGTGGATGCGAATATTACAAATAGGATCATAGCAAATACAAAGGATGCATTGCCATTCATAAAATCCTTTTTGGAAAAAATCGTCTCTTTAGAATCTCCCACAGATAATCCTGCCGTTCAACAACCACTTTTGACAACAATTGCCGAGGAGTTCCTCAAGCTAGGATATAATGTGATTCAAATGCCAGGTAATATTAGTGGTGGCTACTTATACGCCAGACCTGGAAATAGAATTAAAAACCAACCGATCCAATTACTGATTGGTCACTGCGATACAGTTTGGCCTTTGAGCACGATCGAAGAAATGCCCATTGTCTCAGACAATGGCAAGATGACCGGACCCGGTATCTTTGATATGAAGGCAGGTTTGACGCAAATTATTTTTGCATTGAAGACGATTAAAGAACTGGATTTGAAATTGACATACACTCCTGTCGTTCTCATTAACTCTGATGAAGAAAAGGGAAGTCGAGAATCAACAGACATCATCAAAAGATTATCAAGGATTGCAGCGCGAGCATATGTACTAGAACCTCCTCTGGGCCTGGATGGTAAATTGAAGACCGCTCGCAAAGGGCTGGGCAGATTTACATTGACAGTGGTCGGGAAATCTGCTCATGCCGGCCTGGAACCTGGAAAGGGAGCCAGTGCAATACTCGAACTTTCGCACCAAATTCAGGAGCTATTCAAACTCAACGATCATGAGAAAGGCATCACCGTCAATGTGGGCATGATCGAAGGAGGTATGAATCCCAATGTCATCGCACCCATGGCAAAAGCTATTGTTGATGTCCGGGTACTTACCCATAAGGATGGTGAACGTATCGCCCAACAAATCAAAAGTTTGAAGGCATTTAATCCAGAAACTGAATTGATCGTTGAAGGGTACATTGGCCGTCCTCCTATGGAGAAAACAAAACGCAATCAGGAAATTTGGAGATCTGCCCAAAAAATTGGCGTTCAAATGGGATTGCAGCTGAAGGAAGCCACTGCAGGTGGTGGTTCTGATGGCAATACGACTAGTTTGTTTACCGCAACCCTGGATGGTTTAGGTACAACTGGTGATGGTGCACATGCCAGACACGAACACATTCTTACGGATAAACTTGTGGAACGAACAGCCTTATTAACTCACTTATTAGCCATGGATTGAAATGAAAAAATCAAATAACGACTTTCGCTACGTATTCACGTCCGTGACCAGAAATTCAGATCTGGAACAAGGATTCGAATATGAACCTTTGGATAAGGAACATTGGTCCAATGGCGACTTTGTTCTTTGCCGAGTTACCAAAATTGGAGGTAGTACCGTCAAAGCCGAACTTCCAAATGGACGTATGATGCTAATGATGGAAGGAGATCTAGTGATTGGGGCCTTTGGGGTGAGACATGCTACATTGGAAGCAACAGGGACATGGAAAGAAATTGGCAATGATCGAGGAATGCATCTGTTAACAGGAGCCGGACTAATCGGTAAGATGACATCAAGATCAGCTTTCGTTACCAAATTGGTCGAACTGGAATATCTGGGTCATATTTTCAAAGAGGGTGTCAAGAAGAATATGTTGGATTATACTAAGCCTCTATTTGACCTTCCATTTAATATGCCAGTCATACTTTTTGTTGGAACATCTATGTCTTCAGGTAAGACAACATCAGCAAGAATTGTTGCAAGGCAACTCAAACGTATGAATCACAAAGTCGCTTGTGCCAAACTTACGGGTGCTGGGCGATATAGAGATATCATTTCGGTAAAAGATGCTGGTGCGGATTATGTTTGTGATTTTATAGATGCAGGTCTTCCGTCATCGATTTGCCCTCCAGATGACTATGCAAAAGCACTAAAGATTATGCTTGGACTTCTTGCTAAAGGAGATGCGGATATAGCAGTTGTGGAAATCGGGGCATCTCCACTAGAGCCCTATAATGGTGCCACGGCTATTCAAGCTATAAGAGACAATGTCGTTTGTACAATTTTGTGTGCTTCGGATCCATATGCAGTGTTGGGAGTAATGGAAGGATTCGGCATCCGTCCGGATATCGTTTCAGGACCAGCAGTAAATACGATTGCAGGTGTCGAATTGATCAGGAAATTATGTAAAGTCGATGCGCTCAATTTGATCGAACGTAAAAATTTGCCTGTTCTACGCGGTATTCTTGAAGACATTATGTCCGGAGTAAGTCATTAGGAAATTACCACCAACCTAATACTTTCCACCAGACCAGACCGATGCCGATCCAAATGATTAAATGAAAAATAGAGATAATAAATCCTACAGAAAACCATTTGGGTGCTTTGACATATCCTAAGCCAAAATAGATAATAATTGGTCCTGTGGAATAGTTGGTCATACACCCGCATAAACAGGAAAAATATGCAAAGACCGCAGCGGCTAACAGAGGCTGTCCATTAGCTGCAAGGCATACGGCAAGAAAAGGTCCTGCCATAGCTGCTATATGCGCTGTTAGCATCGAAAAAGCATACATGGAATAAAAAAAGACGATTCCAAGTATCAATATTGCAGCCATTCCACTCATACCACTGACTGAAGCCTGCACCCCATCCGCGAACCATTCTATAAACCCATAGGTGAGCAACAAATTAGCCATGGTCAAAAGTCCACCCAACCAAACCAATGTGTCCCAAGCCATCTTATTCTGAATTACATCTTCCCATGTCTGTGCTCTTGTGATGAGCAATATGATGACGCCAAGGAGCGCCACTGTCGTTGTTCCCAAACCATGTATGAATTTGGTGGTCCATAGCAACAGCAAGAGGCAAAGTACCACAAGCATAATTTTCTCTCGTTTGCTCATGGGTCCCATTGCTTCCAGTTGATTGGTGGCCTCTTCCCGGGCCACTTTGCTATTAGTCAAAGTTGGCCGCGCTAAAACATAAATAAGTTGTGGAAGTATAAGCATTGAGACCAAACCTGGAACTATAGACCCCAGTGCCCACATTCCCCATCCGAATTCAATACCAAAAACTTCATTTACAGCCTTGGATACAAGCGGATTAGCGGCCATGCCAGTCATAAACATTGCTGCTGATATCAAATTGGCATGAGCACCTACTAAACTCAAATATTGACCTGCTCTCTTCGGTGTTTCTTCCTTGCGAGATCCCAATGAATGACTCAAAGAATTGACAATTGGGGCATGGACGCCTCCACCTCTTGCAGTATTAGAAGGCATTACGGTCGCCAAAAGCATTTCGGAGGTACAGATAGCATATGCCAACCCTTTGATGGTTTTCCCAAGTCGACTCACTAACCAAAGGGCGATCCTGGTACCAAGCCCCGTATTAATCATGGCTGCTGCCAGGAGAAATGCTGCAACCACAAGCCAAACCGTTGAATCTCCAAATCCAGATAATGACTCCTGAATAGTTTTGGTCTTACTCGATACTAGTGTAATCAATCCAATCACAACCATCATTCCCATAGGATAAGGCCGAAGAATGAAGCTTAATATGACAGCAATGAAAACCGCAAAAATCGTCCATGCCTGAAATGTAACATCCACCAATTCATGCATAAGCAAGATACCTATTCCAACAAGGACACAAACCAATAATTTGACCCAAGAATTATTATGTGAAACTTCTTTTGATTCAGGACGCACTCTTATTAATTGGATTCAGGGTTCAATTTAATCAATGACATGAGTATTTGAGATGTTATTGTGATTATAATCATTTAGAAGAGATGAGGTTATCTATCCTGACTTCTTATTTTCGCTTTGTCAAATTCGGAGAATAAACAAGCAGCACTATGTCAAGACATAAAATTATCATAGGAAATGATCACGCAGGCACTTCCTATAAAATGAAGATCAAGGATCATCTTGAAAAAAATGGATTCGAAGTGATCAATGTTGGTACAGATAGTGAAGACTCAACAGACTATCCTGACTACATTCACCCATTGGCTGAAAGTATTGAAGCAGGTAAAGCGGAATTTGGAGTAGCTATCTGTGGTAGTGCCAATGGCGTTGCGATGACCGCAAATAAACACCAGGGCGTGCGTGCAGCAATCGCCTGGACGGATGAATTGTCCTCACTTGCCCGAGAACATAATGATGCGAATGTAATTTGCATCCCCGCAAGATTTATTACTATCGAAGAAGCGATTTCAATCGTTGATATATTTGTAAAGACTAAGTTTGAAGGAGGTCGGCACGAACGTCGAGTGAATAAAATTGCTTGTGCTTAATTCGTTTTTTATTGGAGAATAATATGAAGTCATGAAAATTAGTGGAATAGTCTGTTTTTTTATCATTGGTATTGCATTCCATGTCTATGGCCAGGCGGACAGTGCCGCTGTATCTGTAGATTGGAGCTTAGAGTATGCCAAGACTGTTGATCGAGCAGATTTAGAGAAGCACCTACTCATACTTTCTTCGGATCAGTATATGGGAAGGGAAACAGCAACTAGTGGTGCCGACAAAGCCGCTGACTATATTGCTGCTCAATTCAAAAATATGGGCATTCCCGAATACAAACCGGGGCGTGGATACTTTCAAAAAGTCCCTTTTCAGAAAAACAGCTGGAAGAATATTTCATTCTCGATTAATGACTCTACCTACAAACACATGGTTGATTTCGTAGCACTGCTGCACCAAAATCGAAATCGATCTACTTTTAGAATTAGCGAAGTGCTTTTCATGGGATACGGTATAGAAGAAGAGGGTTATAGTGATTATAAATCCGCAGATGTCAAAGGGAAAACAATCATGATCTATAAGGGAGAACCAAGAGATGCTGAAGGACGATCAGCTGTCACAGGTGAATTGGAAGATTCCAAATGGAGTGAAAATGTAGAGAACAAGCTCATGCTGGCACAGAAAAAAGGAGCTGGGCTAGTTTTGATCATAGAAGATCAGGTAAAACAAATAGTCAATGCTAACAGACAAATCCTGCTTGGTGGAGGACTAAAAATTAGAGATGGCAAAGTGTCGACCAGACCAGGTTTAACGAATTCCTTTTATGTATCTCCGCAAATGGCCAAAACGATAATGGGAGATAATTACGAAAAAATTATCGAAACCAGAGACAAAATCATAGCCAAAGGAAAGACAAAAGGCAAACCAATAGCGCTCTCAACAAATGTTGTCGTGCATCAAGAAAAATATAGTGATGCCCTTACAAGCAACAATGTACTGGGATACATAGAAGGAACAGATCCTGATCTCAAAGATGAAGTGATCATCGTCAGCGCGCATTATGACCATCTGGGCATAAGAGGCGATAAAATTTTTAACGGCGCCAACGATAATGCTTCCGGAACCAGCACAGTCATTGATATCATGGAAGCATTTGCGAAGGCTAAAAAAGAAGGAAATGGCCCACGCAGAAGTGTATTAGCCCTGCTCGTTTGTGGTGAGGAAAAAGGACTGCTTGGTTCTTATCTTTACACAAAACGTCCCTTTATTCCTTTGGAGAAAACAGTTGTTGATATAAATGTAGATATGGTTGGACGAACTGACAATCAACATGAAGCGACCGAAGAGTATATCTATATCATAGGTAGTGATAAATTGAGTACAGAACTTCATTCCATCAATGAAGATGTCAATACCAGCTACACTTCATTAGAACTGGATTATACATATAATGACGAGAAAGACCCCAATAGATATTACTATCGTTCTGATCACTACAATTTTGCCAAAGAAGGCATACCGGTAATTTTCTATTTCAATGGAGTGCATGGAGATTATCACAAATCATCAGACACAGTAGAAAAGATAAACTTAGTCCTCATGGAAAAGACGGCAAGACTAATTTTTCATACGGCATGGAAAATTGCTAATCGCGACGAAAGGATTAGAATAGATAGCAATAAAAAATGAAATGAATCGGGTGTCGAAGAGAAAGTGAGTATAAGAGACCAGCTCTACCCCCCAAGAAACTGGTCTCACTCACTCCTTAAGATCGCATCTGACCTTAAAATCTTTATCTATTGGAATTAGATTTATTTAAAAGAGTGTGTCCGTACATATACAGACATCTACCATATTTCAAACAGTAGGCCAAATTGAAATATGATCCTTTTTTTATGATCCAGTTTGTGACATGGAATATGGCAAGACATTAAGATAAAATATCATATAAGTGACAATTTGAACCTCTGAAACGCCTGATTTTATTGGATTTCCGACAATTTGGCAGCTATAAGGTCATGGCATATCATTTGACAAAATAACGCTGAAATAAATCAATATTTAAAATGCAAAAAGGCAATATATCTGTACAGACGGAAAACATATTTCCCATAATTAAACAATTCCTGTATTCAGATCAGGAAATCTTTCTTCGAGAACTGGTATCCAATGCTGTTGACGCCACTATGAAATTGAAGACACTAGCTTCAAAAGGCGAGTTTAAGGGAGAACTGGGAGATCTTACTATTGATGTCATTCTTGAAGAAAATACCCTTACGATCAAAGATCACGGTATTGGAATGACAAGTGACGAAGTTCTGAAGTATTTAAATCAAGTAGCTTTCTCAAGTGCACAGGAATTTTTAGACAAATACAAAGATGACGCATCAGTTATTGGAAATTTTGGACTTGGATTCTATTCGTCCTTCATGGTTGCCGATAAAGTCGAGGTAACTACCAAATCCTATAAAAGGGCAAAAGCTGTAACCTGGGCTTGTAGTGGCGATCCGGAATATACCCTCGATGATGCCAAGAAGAAGGATAGAGGAACTGAAGTCAAACTCCATATAAGCGACGAGAGCAAAGAATATCTTGAGCAGAATCGCATTCAGGAATTGCTGGATAAGTACTGCAAATTCTTACCAATCGAAATTCGGTTTGGCACGAAAACCGAAACCACCTGGGAAGGAGAAGGTGACGATAGAAAAAGTATCGAAAACGAAGTTGATAACATCATCAACAATACAAAACCGCTCTGGAAGAGAAGACCCAATAATATCAAGGAAGAGCAATACAAAGAATTCTACAACGAGCTATATCCATTAAGCCAAGCTCCGATGTTCTGGATTCATCTGAATATAGATTTTCCTTTCCATCTGACCGGGATACTCTACTTCCCTAAAATGAGCAACAATTTTGAGCTTCAAAAAAATAAGATTCAGCTCTACAGTAACCAAGTCTATGTTACTGATGAAGTCAAGGAAATCGTACCTGAATTTTTGACTATGCTTCATGGTGTGATTGACTCACCTGACATTCCTTTGAATGTTTCCAGATCTTATTTACAAAGTGATGCAAACGTCAAAAAGATCACCGGATACATCACGAAAAAAGTTGCGGATAAACTTTATTCCCTATTCAAAAAAGATCGTGAAAAATATCAGGAGAAGTGGGGAGACCTTGGTGTATTTGTTAAATACGGAATGATCAGTGAAGAGAAATTTTATGACAAGGCACTGAAATTTGCTCTCATGAAGAATACAGAGGATGAATTCTTCACTGCCGACGAATACAAGGAAAAAATTAAAAGTCTGCAGACAGACAAACACGACAAGCTCATTGCGCTATATACGCATGAACCTAAAGAACATCATAGCTATCTTCAGTCTGCCAAAGACAAAGGTTACGATGTGTTGATCATGGATACAGTGTTGGACAATCATTTTATGCAACACTTTGAACATAAAATGGGAGACATAACCTTTGTTAGAATAGATAGTGATACCGTTGATAATCTGGTCCAGAAAGACGAGAAAGTCGAATCTGTATTGTCCGAGAAAGAGGAAGAGAAAGTGAAGGGTATATTTGAAAACATTATATCCAAGGCAGGGGGTAGTCTTCAAATGAAAGCACTCTCTCCTGAAGACCAGCCTATTCAGATTACTAAGCCTGAATTCATGAGAAGAATGAAAGAAATGCAGGCACTACAAGGTATGGGATCTGATATGTTCCCAGATAGCTTCAATGTAGTAGTCAATACAAACCATCCGCTGATCGCAGGCAAACTGCTGAAGACAAAAACGGATGAAAGACGTGAAGCGTTGGCAAAATATCTCTATGATCTGGCGTTACTTAACCAGAATATGTTGAAGGGTGAAGATTTGAGCAAATTTGTTGGTAGAAGTCTCGAATTCCTGAATTAACAATAGGAATAACTATTATAAAAGGCCAGGGAAGAATTGTTCTCTGGCCTTTATTATTTCAAAAGTCTTGATAGGTTACTTATCTGGTTTTTTAAGTTTCTTCTTCTTTTTGTGTTTTACATACTTAGCATCAACATAGAAGATTGTTTCTTCAGCAATATTCTTTGCCAGGTCGCCTACTCTTTCTAATTTCTTAATAATAGAAAATAAATAAAGATACTTGGGAATATCCTCAGAATTTTGTTGGATTAACGGTGTCAATATTGTAGGCACCTTTTTGCTGATCTTATTGAGTACGGTATCTTTCCCAAAGACCTCTCTGGCTGATGCTGTGTCTTCATTGGTAAAACTAATGATGGCATCACCAACCATGTCAATCGCAGTATCAAACATGATATCGAATTTCAACTCTTTAAGAGTTTCTGCTTTGTATGGGCTTGATATATGTTCCTTCAGAATATAGTCGGCTATAGCGTCAGCATGATCGCCTATACGTTCAAGTTGGGTATTAATACTTAAAGTGGCTAGCACCAGACGGAGATCCATGGCCACGGGACTATACAGCGCCAAAATATTCTCACAATCTTTATCAATTCTTAATTCAGTGGAATTAATTCTTTTCTCCAAATGACGTATTTCACTTGCAATGCCATCATCAAGATTTTCTAATGCTTGCTTGGCTTTTTCAAGTTGTGTAAGCACCGCATACATCATATCGGTGATCTCCTCTTTTACTCGAGAAATTGCCTGTTCCTGGTTTGTTAATATTTCTGTCATAAATTCCAGATTCAACTAATCTAATAAGGTTCTATCCGAATCTTCCGGTAATATATCTCTCTGTAAGTTCCTCTTTAGGATTGGTAAATAACTTTTTTGTTTTCTCATACTCGATCAATTCGCCTACATAGAAAAAAGCTGTTCGATCACTTACACGGCCAGCTTGTTGCATATTGTGTGTCACAATGACAATCGTGTATTCCTGCTTAAGTTGAAAAATGAGTTCCTCAATTTTTGCCGTTGAAATAGGATCCAATGCAGACGCGGGTTCATCCATCAGCAAAACCTTAGGCTCAACAGCCAATGCCCGGGCTATACACAAACGTTGTTGTTGACCACCCGACAATGCAAGTGCTGATTGATGTAACTTATCCTTGACCTCATCCCAAAGTGCTGCCCGAACGAGAGATTTTTCAACAACGGACTCTAGAATGGACTTTTTCTTTACGCCTTGGATACGTAAACCATAAACAACATTTTCGAATATGGTTTTTGGGAAAGGGTTTGGCTTCTGAAAAACCATACCGACCTGCTTACGCAATTCTTCTACCCTTATATCCTTGTCATATATTTCATTTCCATCAACAAATATTTCACCCTCCTTTCTAAAGATCGGTATATAATCGTTCATCCTATTGAATAACCTCAGGAAAGTAGATTTTCCACAACCCGATGGACCAATAAAAGCCGTTACGCTTTTCTCCTGTATTTTGATGCTGACATCTTTGATCGCCCTATTATCTCCATAATAGACATCGACATTTTTGGACTCAAGGATGATGTTTTTTTCTTGTGATTCTCCCATTTTCAATATTCCTTCGTTTCTACCAATTCACCTTAGATTGCCATTTATTTCTCAAGTACACCGCAATACCATTCAAAAGAAATGTTATGATCAATAGGACGATTATTCCGGCAGCCGCATTGATCACAAAATCATGATCTGGTCTTGAAGTCCAGTTAAAAATCTGCATGGGAAGAACTGTAAATTCATCCATCGGCGTACTTGCTACGAATGGTACATAGGCCAAAGCTCCAATTACAATCAACGGAGCGGTCTCTCCAATCGCCCTTGACAGTGCCAGAATGACGCCTGTGGCAATACCCCCAGCAGAAGCAGGTAGTACTTGCATCCAGGTGGTCTGCCATTTACTGGCTCCCATACCATAAGACGCCTGCCGAATAGAGTCCGGTACGGCCTTAACGGCTTCTCTGGTTGCGACTATAATGATCGGAAGAATAAGCAATGCCAAAGTAAACGCGCCCGCTAGCAAACTACCTCCTAACTTAAGCGTTCTGACAAATATTTCTAGGCCAAGAATTCCATAAATAACAGATGGTACACCGGCAAGATTGGAAATATTAATTTCAAGTAGATTGGTAAGCCAATTCTTTTTCCCGTACTCTTCAAGATATACACCAGCGGATATACCTAGAGGAATTGCAATCAATGCTGTCAGTCCAAAGATCCATAAAGAACCTGTCCAGGCAGTCAGGATACCAGCCTTTTCTGCTTTACGAGAGGGTAAACTGGTCATGAAGTCCCAGTCAATTCTCTGAACCCCATCGACGATAATGCTACCGATGAATATAAGAAGGAGTACTATTCCTATCAGCGTGCAAAAAATCCCAAAGTACTGAAAGACTTGGTCCTTAATATGATTAATTTGACCACTATTCATATTTCTGCTGATACTTTTGTCTGATATAAAAACTTATGTTATTCAGAATAAATGTGAATACAAAAAGCGCTAATCCTACAGCGAAAATTGTTCGATACTCTATCGAGCCATGGGGAACATCCCCAAGACTAACCTGAACGATATATGCAGTAATCGTCTCAATGGTTTCCAATGGATTAAATGTTAAATTGGGTTGCTGCCCTGCGGCAATTGCAACGATCATCGTTTCCCCAACCGCCCTCGATATAGCCAGGATAATAGACACTATGATGCCGGAGGATGCAGCAGGAACCTTAACCCTAAATGCGGTTTGAAATCTAGTCGAACCCATTCCATATGACGCTTCACGAAGTGACTGAGGAACTGCATTCAATGCATCCTCACTCAAAGAGGATATCATCGGAATGATCATAATCCCCATAACAATACCTGCAGAAAGCGCATTAAATGGTGAAATTTCAGGGAAAACCGTCTTCAGATATGGTGTGACAACTGTCAATGCGAAAAAACCATAGACTACTGTGGGGACTGCGGCCAGTACTTCAAGTGCAGGTTTTATGTATGCTCTAAACTTCCTCGGTGCATATTCACTCAAGTATATCGCAATAGAGAGTCCTATTGGTAGCGCTACTGCGATCGCAATAAATGTGGTGAGCATTGTCCCGGAAAGCAACGGTAGGATACCATAATTCTTAATTGTAAATAATGGGGTCCATTCCGTTCCTGTAAGAAACTCAACTACTGAAACATCCTTGAAGAAAACTAAAGATTGGGACAATAGAACCCAGATGATTCCTATTGTCGTAAGCACTGTAACTAAAGCGCTTAAGGCCAGCCCACTTTCAATTATTCTCTCCTTTAATTTCATAAGATCATCGGGATAAAGCACAAAGCGTATTAGGAATGAAATTGCATTCCTAATACGCTTTGATTCCTTTACATATCAGATTTATGCTTAGCAACAAAAGCTGCAAAATCAGATAATTGACTGGTATACTGTTCATCTGGAAGAGGAATGTATCCTACGTCTCCCACAACGGCTGCGGTAGTTTTTAGATAGAAATTGACAAATTCAACAACTGCCGGATTTTGGACTGCCTTGCTGCTGACATAGATAAAAATGGGCCTGGATAGTGGTGCATATGTACCATTTTTTACGGTCTCCATTGATGGCTTTATCGATCCATTTCCGGCGTCCACACCCACTAATTTAAGTTTATCCGCATTCTCCAGATAATAAGCCAATCCAAAAAAGCCTAATGCATGTTTATCTCCGGCAACACCCTGTACAAGAACATGATCATCTTCGCTCGGCATATAGTCCCCACGACTTGCACCTTCGGTACCATTGATAGCCTTTGTGAAATAATCAAATGTTCCTGAAGCTGTTCCTGGTCCTAACAATTTTAGACCTGCATCTGGATATCCTGAATTGACCTGATTCCAGTTTATAATTTTCTCCTGAGCTTCAGGTTCCCAAATTTTCTTTAGCTCGGCTACCGTCATACTCTCTGCCCAGGTATTCTCCGGATTGACAACTACGGCCAGACCATCATAAGCGACGGATAGCTGAATATAGTCAATGTTATTTTCTTTACATGCTGCAGCTTCTTTGTCCTTGATGGGTCTACTGGCATCAGATATATCAGTTTCTCCCCTTGCAAACTTTTTAAAACCTCCACCTGTGCCAGATACTCCAATAGTGACTTTGACTTTAGGTCCAACCGTGCGAAATTCTTCTGCAATCGCTTCGGTTATCGGATAAACTGTACTGGATCCATCTATCTTAATCGTACCGGCTAATTCGTTTGACTTGGCGCTTTTACTATCCTTAGCGCCTTCCCCTCCACAACTTACCAGAAGAACTGAAATCGCAAGGGTGCATAAAAAAATTGTAAATCTTTTCATTTTCTATTGAGTTTTTGGACAAAAAGATTCCTTTAACCAGCATGCTGGCATCCAAAGAATCTAATCGTCTAGAATTAAGTTTCTATACTTTTTGGAATTAAATCAAAATATCAGAATTGCATTTCTACCTGAGCCCTGAATCTGATATCACCATCGGATTCGCCCGGAGCAGTAATTTTTGAAATATCGGTCTGCACCTTAAGAGAATGCTTTACGATATATCTGGAAAGCCCAAACGTAATTTCATTCGTATCGCTAATGCCTGACAAATCATTATCCCTTCTTATTGTTGTATATCGTCCGGAAATTTCAATATTGCTTGGAAAAACATAACCTGCCTGAACCACAAACCCATCACCGGTTCGGAATCCTCTTGAAAGATTTTGTAAGTCCAAGTCAGCTGACCTGGTCGCATATTCCGAGGCGATGGACAATCCTCTATATTTAAAAATCATATCGGCAATAAAGGAAGACAAGCTATTTTCCGCATATACATTCTGGTCATTATATACAAATGAGCCCAGCTGACCACCCTGGCGAACGGCCCCATCATTGTAGTCGTAGGTCAAGCCGAATGCAATTTTAGGTGTCTCTTCCCTCTCCAAATCTGCTGCAACATAGTCACCTTTACCTGCAAATTTACCAGTAGGTAAAATATCCAGATGAACTGTATAGTTGTATCCTCCAAAATTATTGGAGGTAATATTTCTTCCTTCACCTTGAGAAATAGCAAAAGATGGTGATATATATGCCGATTCTCCTAACATCATTTTACCACGCAATTGAATACCTGCATCACGATCAATATTGAATCTACTATTGACCAAAGAACGATCAACAAATTGAAGGTTAGCAGATGAGATTACACGCTCTCGGTTGCCCGGAAGTTTGGTTTGACCTACCCACAGTGCCCAGTTTTTAGCAAACTTCCATTTCAAGACCATATCCAGAATAATTCGGGAACCATCGCGTGTGTTACCATCCTCGCTATTGACACTGATATCTCTATTGGATAATCCTAACTCTACTTTGTATTCCAATTTTGGTGACAATGCAAATCCACCCCACTTGAGCCTTGCCCGTCTGACTAAAAACTGAGAAGACCAATCTTCATCAACCTGGTCATAAGTAGCCACATACAAGTGCTGCATACGAAGATTGAATTTCGTGGAAAAAGTTGAGTCCGGAGCCATCCAACTGATCCCCTTTCCAAATTTAGGATTCTTGGGCACCGGCTTTGCTTCAGCAAATGCAGGATTCTTCAAATTAGAATCGTTTTCATCGGCTAAAAATTTGCTAGTTATCAGAAAATTATCCTTGTACTGTGCTTGTGTAGAAAAGCTGATTAACCCTAAAAGGAAGATTAAGGGCATCAGCCATATTTTAGTTTTACGCATTGGAATAAGTATTAATTTGGTTCGAAACAAATCCAATACAAAGGAACCAGTCTAATGTTAACTTAATCTTAATTTGTAGTTAAGTTAGGCGTATCTTTTGGATGTTTTTTGAAGAATGAGAAGCGCGATCCGTGGACTAGAGTGTGTACTTTCGAACTTATTCTGCTACTCAGAAAAAATCAATATGCTTTAGCAAATAAAACCCTTTCTTTTGATGGATTTCCGGTCAACACACATTGACCCTCTTCCTGCGGATTGTTGAGTGGTATGCATCGAATAGAGGCTTTTGTTAGCTCTTTGATCTTCTTTTCAGTCTCAGTGGTTCCATCCCAATGGGCCGAAACAAATCCCCCATTAGACTCAAGTACTTCTTTAAAAGTTGTAAAATCATCCGCACTGGTGATGTGTTCATCTCTGTATTTCTTAGCCTTTTCAAACAAATTGGACTGAATGGCATCCAATAATTCCTGGATATACTGAGGAGCACCTCCCACGGGAATGTAGCTCTTCTCTTTGGTATCTCTTCTGGCGATTTCTATTTGACCTTTATCCAGGTCCCGCATACCTATTCCTACTCGGACTGGAATACCTCTGAGTTCGTGCTCGGCAAACTTGAATCCAGGCCGCTTTTTCGGATCTCTATCATATTGAGCTCTAATCCCTAATGACTTCAATTTTGCTATGAGCTCCTGAGCAACCACGTCAATTTGATCATTGGGCTTGGGAATAGGAATAATCACAACTGGATTAGGGGCCAATTTTGGTGGAATAATCAATCCATCATCATCCGAATGCGTCATGATCATCCCTCCTATCAGTCTGGTGGAGACACCCCAGGAAGTTGCCCATACATATTCTTCTTTGTTATCTGCATTTGAGAACTTAACATTAAAGGCTTTTGCAAAATTCTGACCTAAGAAATGTGATGTCCCTGCTTGCAATGCTTTACCATCCTGCATCAATCCTTCGATGGTATAGGTATCCTCTGCGCCTGCAAATCTCTCGTTTGCAGTTTTCACCCCCTTCATAACTGGCATCGCCATATATTCTTCGGCAAATTTCGCATAGATATCCAGTATCAATAGGGTTTCTTCGATAGCCTCTTTTGCAGTAGAATGCGCTGTATGACCTTCTTGCCAGAAAAATTCCGATGTTCTCAAAAACAATCTCGTCCTCATTTCCCATCGCATCACATTCGCCCACTGATTTATCAGGAGCGGTAAGTCACGATAAGATTTAATCCAGTCGCGATAGGTATTCCAAATAATTGTTTCGGATGTCGGTCTGATAATCAGCTCTTCCTCCAGCTTAGCTTTTGGATCAACAACAACGCCCTTTCCATCCGGATCTTTCATTAGCCTGTGATGGGTAACTACAGCACATTCTTTAGCAAATCCTTCAACGTGATCCGCCTCCTTACTTAGGAAACTTTTGGGAATCAAAAGTGGAAAGGCAGCATTCACGTGACCGGTTTCTTTGAACATAGAATCCAGCTGAGCCTTCATCATTTCCCAGATTCCATATCCATGTGGTTTGATGACCATACAACCCCGTACCGCTGAGTGCTCGGCAAGGCTTGCTTTCTTTACAATATCATTATACCATTGGGAGTAATCCTCTGCTCGACTCGTAATTGCTTTGGCCATCGTTACTATAGTGGGTGATTATCGTCTAAAGAATGACAAAAGTGCTCTTTTTCAAGACTTTATGAAAGTGTCTTATTAAAATACTTTGTGGTTTTTAACACTTCTTGAATAATCACCAATTTGACTTTAATAGCCTTTTAACTAAAAGAGACCGGCAAAAGTAATAACTTGGTTGTTATAAGTAAGAGCGTCAATTAATTACGATACAATTTCCAACATCATGAAAAAATATTTCCTATCCTTCCTTGCCAGCTTGCTTGCTCTTGCCATTTCGATGCCATTGGCGACTGCGCAGTATGATGATATGTATTATGATCCCAAACCGGATGATCAGTACTATGCATATGAAGAAGATTATACTGACGATTACGAGGAGGATTATACCGACACAGATTATTATTACTACGATGATGATTATAATGACAGCTACTATTCTAACCGCATTCGTAGATTTAGAAGATCCAATGTTAGTTTAAACTATTACGATCCATTTTATACTGGATTTTATAGCCCTATCATTGTACCAAGAACATCTCTTTTTGTGAATGTAGGTTATCGTCCTTTCGGATATAACAACTTCTATAATTATCTCGCTTGGCGAGACTATAATAGATTCCGCAATGGATATGGGAATTATTTCTATCCTTCATTTGGAATTGGAAATTCTTTCGGAAGATCTTTTGGAGGTGGGTTCTATGGCGCCAGTGCAGGAGCATATAATCCCTACTGTCCTCCGGGCTCGTACTCCACAGGAAGATTTATTACAGCAACTACACCTGTTGCCGTCAATAATAACAGAAGAACATATACTTCAAGTCCACGGACTCGTACAACCAGTGCCACACGCTCGACATCAACACGAGTTGCAACACCAGCTTCAAGAACATCTAGAACTTATACCAATCCAAGAAGTTCTGGAAACACAAGAGCTGGCAAACCAGCAGTCAGAACAAATCCAAGGGCAACTAAACGAAGTGGATCTGGCAACCAAACCAGAGTTCGCACCGCTCCCAGAACAAGAACTACGGCTGCACCCAAAAGGAATACTACTAAAAGAAGTTATACACCAAAGAGAAGTAGTTCAAGTTCCGTAAAACGATCAGGATCCACCTCAAGACCGAGCGTGACCAGAAGTGGAGGAAGTTCTTCTTCAACCAAATCATCGTCAACCAGATCTTCATCTAGGAGAGGCGGTAACGACATATAAGCCAGACTTGATTATTTCAAGTTTAAAAAATGGGTGGAAGTTGAATTAGTTTCCACCCATTTTTTATGCCTTTTATTCAACTTCATTACTGTTTTCACTATTATATCAGAACAACTATCTTCGCCATGATGAAGCACTGGATATTATTATTAGGTTTTGCATTTTTCTCTCTTTCTAGCACCTATGCACAGTCTTTGGAGGATGCAGTTAGATTTTCAAGATTGTCTAATCTCGCTACAGCCAGAACAATTGCATCCGGAGGAGCACTGGGACCAATGGGAGTTGATTTCGGCGCTTTCGGTAATAATCCTGCAGGATTGGCTAGACTTCGATATTCTGAAGCATTGATATCATTTGGTGCTACCTACCTCAACACAAAAGCGGGTTATGCAGAAAGCAATTTTACCCAGAACCAGGATAAAGTAACACCAACTATAAATGGATTTGCTTTGAGTTTTGCAAATCCTGGAAGACGCTCTAAATGGTTATCCAGGAACTTTTCAATTGGATTAAGTCGCAATGCATCATTCAACAGAGAACTTAACTTGGTAGATAATACTTCGGGTTCTATTACTGACAGATTTCTGGATCTTGCCAATGGGCTCCAGCCAGTAGATTTAGATCCTTTCGAAGCCGGTCTTGCCTTTGATGTATTAGCCATTGATACTTTACCCGGCACTAACGATGTATACTTTAGTGATTTAGAAGGCGTACCATCCGTCACAAAGGATATAGTGGTCAAAAACTCTGGTTCTATTAATGAACTACAAATTGCTTTTGGAGGAAACTACAACAACAAGTTATTGATAGGTGCTGGAATTGGATTTTCGTTTATTGATTATAAATCTGAGCGGACACACTTTGAAGAAGATGTAGACGCATCTATTGATTTCTTTCAGGATTTGACATTCCAGGATAAATTAGAAAGTGTTGGAGCAGGTGTAAATGTCAAATTAGGGCTGATTTATATGATAAACAACGAGATATTTATAAGTGTCGCAGGTCAATCTCCTACATGGTATCTGTTGACCGATACATATGAAACTAATTTGGAATACGCTTTTGACGAAGGATTCGACAATGAAGTATATTTTGATGAAATCGCTCCAAATGAATTTGAATACAATTTCACTTCCCCATGGAAATTGAGTGGCGGGGTTGGTACTATCATCAATAACAATGGCTTTGTTAGTTTGGAAGTTGAGTATCTGGATTACACTCAGGCGAAGTATGATCTTACTACAAATTCATCCAATACAGTAAACACGGCCGACACAGATGCTGTAAATGCTGATATCGAAAATATTTTACAGACTGCAATAAATATCAAACTTGGTGGAGAATACCGATTTGGTGATATGAGACTTAGAGGAGGCTTTCAAACTACAAAATCCCCGTTTTTAGATTTTGACGAAGGCAGGACCTCTATAAGTGCAGGTTTTGGATACAGACTAAATAAGTTTTTCGTTGATCTTGGAGCAGTTTACAGTATTCAAGATGAATTATATTTTCCTTACACGATTCCTTTTGACTTCAATGCTTACAGTCAACCGGTGATAGAAAACAAACTTACCAATATCAATCTGGTATTGACATTAGGCACAAAGTTTTGATTTAAGATTATCTAATTTTGATGCTCCAACAAAATCAATTTCAATGGAGCTCAATTACCTGGTAAAAGAAGTCATTCAAGTTGCTCGTGATGCAGGATCCATGATCATGGAGGTATATAATGAATACCAGGATATTCAAATTCAAGAAAAATCTGATAAATCTCCACTTACAATAGCCGATCAAAAATCAAACGAAATTATCGTTGCTGATTTAAATCAACTCGCAGTTAACTATCCAATAGTATCTGAAGAGAATAAGGCTATTCCATATGAAGAAAGGGTAAAATTCAATCGATTTTGGAT
>JAHHJQ010000229.1 GCA_018680005.1 Bacteroidia bacterium
CCATAATAGGGTCGGCCATTTTTATCAATACCATCGAATGTGGCAATGCCAATTGATGGAGGGTTTATGCCCATTGTCTTGTTGATAAAGACATCGTTATTTTGCCAGATTGCTTCATTCGGCAGCACTTCGGATGTGGCAAAATCTTCAAGAAAGGGTAGAGGCATAGAGTTTCTTACCTCTAATGGAAATATGTATTGAGTGCATCCATTATCCCTATCACATAGATCAACGCACATGGTATCCCTTCCTACAGGAACGCCAGCTATTGAAGTATAGGTTATGCAATTATCTGAAATGGTGATACTACCAAATTGTAAGGCACTGCACATCAAGTCATTGACTACTCCAAAATTACCAGCAATGTTGGTCGTGTCAAGACAAATTGCTATGGATTTTCCGGATTGGACGTGGCTTGTTTCCTGTAACGGATCATCATCATTCTTTCGTGATGATCTCTTGATATCTTTGAGCAGAGCGTCAACAATATCTTTTTGTTTAGCTTCTTGAGCAATGGAATGATTGAGCAGTGTATTATTGAATCTGTTGGGAACATCTAAGAAAATATCCTGATTTTCTTGGCCAAATAATTGAAGCGATGCCAGAAGTAAAAGAGGGAGAAGTAATCTGTTCATAAAGAGATTCAAATGATAAAGAAGTCTTGATTCGTCCAAACTGAAATCCTCGCTAAATCTATGATTATCAAACGCAAACAATATGGCGATGTTGCTCTTTTGAATTGTCGATTTGATTCGTAATGAAATTCGAAATTCGGTCTATTGACACTTATCCGGTTTTGCTTGTTGAATAAAGATATCTATTGGGCTTCCTTTCTCAATGAGTCCACCCTGTACATACTCCGGATATTGCCTGATGATGTATGCATTTTCCTGATCGGTGATTGTTCCTTCGGTAAAGATATTACCAATTCTCAGGTCACTGGATTCAAGCAGAAATTCTGCTGCACCCACTTGCATACATACAAGATCTGGTGCATCAGTTGTGGTAGAATATCGATACGTTACCACAGCTTCGACTTTTGAACCCATTGGAACCTTGTAACCGGATTTCAAATCAGCCTGCGTTATCTTCTCGCCATTATAAATCAGATGCACAATAGAGTTGGGTTCCTGACGCCCATCATATACTTTTTCCTTGATTGAGGATTCTATACTCAGGCGCGTAAGTTTTTTGGCATATTGGTCATAGTCGTAGTTTCCTACCAGCCCTGGAAGTGTTCTAAGATCAGCCGAGGCTTTTGTGGTTGTCAGGTAAATGGTTCGATTTGATTTTACAAAAGAACCGGCTCGAGGATTTTGACTGACTACCTCATTTGGTTTTTTATCAAGTAGGAACAGGGAATCAATAACCTTGACCTTGAATCCATTTTCGGAAGCAAGCCGTTTGGCATCTTCTACATTTAAGCCCTGAAGATTATCCACCGCAATCCTTTGACCATGATGAGTATACAATTTCAAACCTTTAAATGCTAAAAAAAAGAAAATAGCAATCAGAGCAGCCATTTTCAATAGATTCTTAACTACCTCCTTACTGGTCAAAAAGAGCCAAATACTTTTTAGCCAGTGCTTTAATCTGCTAATAATAGCGTTGTCCTTTGAATTAACTTCTTTCATGAATTTCAGCGCAAATGTAGTTCAAAAAGTGCTTAATTATCTTAGTTTCGTCGCCTCACTATTAAAGATGGTCTACTTTTCGTTTGAAATATATCATTCATAAGTTGAATACCGAATCTTAGCCAAAAAGAATAGTAATACTGATGAACTTGAGATTGATTTTATTGTGCTGCATTATCGTTATTCTAAATGATTCTGTTGAATTCAAGCCGAATCTTTCTGAAGATCCAGTATATCCCAGCTTGGTTCTAGGACAGGATTATAACCATATTCAATGTTATGCAGATCCTAATGATGTACATTTCATTGCCTCAGCACCCCTACTAAAAGATCTAGCTGCCAAGGGTGGTGGCAACATGGGTGACTTTGAGGTACGCTATGTAGGATTTACCCAGGAAGCACGAGATGCATTTCAATTTGCAGTTGATATTTGGGATATGTTGCTGGATAGTCCATCCAAAATAATTATCAGTGCAAATTTTACGGATTTGGGTAGCGGAGTCCTGGGTAGTGCAGCTCCAACAGAATTTTATCGCAACTTTGATCCCAAGGCAGATCCTAATATCGACTATGCAGGCCCGATTGCAGAAAAGATCGCAGGAAGATCATTAAATGGAAGTGCATCAGATCTATCATGCAATTTTAATGAAGCCTTTAATTGGTCATTTGACTATCAAAATCCACAAAGTATTCAAAGCGGTCAATATGATTTTGTCTCAGTGGTATTGCACGAGCTTGCCCATGGCCTGGGATTTCTTTCCTTGTATGCTATTGCCGACAATCAAAGAAGAGGTTTTATTAGGGGAAGCCAGCCAGAAATCACCGATATATTTAGTCTCGTTCTTGAAGATAATTCTGGAGAAAATCTATTCCTAAACTATGAAGAAGCCAGTACTGAACTAGGAATTCCATTAACCGGAAATAATTTGTTCTTCAATAGTCATACTGTCCCCAATACACCATTGCCAAAAATATACGCACCCAATCCGTGGGATGGAGGCTCGAGCTTGAGCCATCTTGATGAGATCGTGCATGCAGGACCGGATGGTTTGATGACGCCTAATATTGGTGCGATGGAAGTCCAGCATGATCCTGCCTTGTCATTGACCTTATTATATGATATGGGTTGGCTATCGACGTTTGTCGTTCATCAGCCGTCCAATTTAGAATTGTTGGGTAGTCCGATCCCCATTCAGGCAGATATACACACTAATATCGGCATGGACTCCTCTGGTGTAAAGCTGATCTTCAGCCAGGATTCATTTCAAAACCAGGTAGATACCATTCCAATGCTTCATCTTGATGGCACTTCTTCGTACACTGCTTACCTCCCGCATGTCATTATTCCTGCTCGATATCAATATTATATCGCAGTTGATGATTCGATCAATCAACGCCTGCGAAGCCCCAGACTGGCAGTTTCCACTTTTCACGAAATACTAGTAGGAGAGGACTTGGTGCCTCCAACAATACAACACAATCCAGTAGAGACATTCTTTCTGAATGATGAACTGCCGGATGTCATGACAGAAGTTGAAGATGCATTTATGGGTGTAGATGAAGTCTTGGTAGAATACAAAGTAAAAGATGGTCCGATTCAGTCGATTTCCTTGATGGAAAATTCAGAGATAAGGGACCAATATTTGGGAACCTTGAATTTTGATACACGCGGATTAAAAGAAGGAGATATTATCTCATATCGAATTATCGCAGATGACCTAGCAATAGCCAATAATATGGGATCATTGCCTTCAGAAGGTTGGTTTGATATTAAGGTAAAAGCAGTTCCCGATGCTGTAGATTATTACTTCAATGATTTTAACGAGGCCTCAGAAGATTTCAAGAGTTTGGATTTTACAATTCGATCTGAAGAAGGTTTTAGAGATGGGGCACTTCATTCTCAACACCCTTATGTCAATGCCGGATCAGGAAACGAATTGAACTTCATAGTTGAGCTTCGAACACCAATAGAAATCATAGCAAGATCGGCCAAGGTAGAATTTGATGAAGTCGTACTGGTTGAACCAGGAGAACAAGGATCTGCATTTGGTGACGATGACTTTTGGGATTATGTAATTGTCGAAGCATCTGAGAACAACGGAGCTAACTGGATTCCTTTGGGAGATGGATATGACTCGGATGAACAGTCATCTTGGAGATCTCGATATGATGCGGGGGTATCCGGACAAAATTCGACATCTGTTGGCGACGACGGTTTATTTATCCGAAGATCCATCGATTTGTACAATGAATCCCTTGGTTTTACCACCGGGGATGTGGTGTTATTGAGATGGAGACTATTCTCCGATCCGTTTGCTACCGGCTGGGGATGGGTAATAGACAATCTGGAAATTCAAAAACCTCAAACTACACCTGTCACCACGGTGGATATTGAAGATTTGGATATTCGCATAGCTCCCAATCCGATTATCAATAACCGGCTTCGATTTGAGATGTTTGGATCATCACTAGTTGGTGAGATCCGGATTCTTGATTCAAATGGACGGATTCAACAGCAGTATTCAGCATTGGATTCGGCTTCTGGATCATGGAATGAAATTGATATTTCAAGGCTTGGTAAAGGTGTCTTCTATGCTGTTTTTCAATTAGATGATCGATGGATTACAAAACCTTTTCTTAAAGTTCATTAACCTATCGGCAACTTGAACAAAGAAATCCTCCGACTCGCCATACCCAACATACTTAGTAATATATCAATCCCTTTGTTAGGTACAGTGGATACAGCACTCATGGGAAGATTGTCACCACTTCACATAGCAGCAGTTGGTGTCGGGGGCATGATATTCAACTTCATTTACTGGAATTTTGGCTTTCTGAGAATGGGCACGACCGGTATTACCGCCCAGGCCTTCGGCGCAGAAGACATGAATAAACAAGCTGCAACTCTGTTTCAGGCAATCATTGTAGCACTTAGCCTCGCCCTATTGGTCTTTATCTTTTCAGTCCCTCTAATGAATATTGGAGGTAATCTCCTTAATCTGGAAGGAGAACAGTTAGTTGTTGTCAAAGAATATTTCTTTATCAGAATTTGGGATGCTCCGGCAACTTTGATGTTATATGCTTTGATGGGCTGGCTTTTTGGAATGCAAAATGCCTGGTATCCGATGTTAGTTACTATTATGATCAATGTTTGCAACATTGCCCTCTCGTATACACTCGTGATACATTATCAATTGGAAATTGAAGGAGTTGCCTGGGGAACTGTTATTGCCCAGTATATGGGATTGGTGTTAATTATCACTCTTATATTGATCCGTTATCCTCAAGCCAGAAATGGTCTATCTGTGGTTACGGATAGATTTTGGAAAAGAATTCGGATGTTCCTGACCGTGAATACCAATATCTTTATTCGGACCTTATGTTTGACCCTTGCTTTTGGGATTTTCTATAGCCATTCATCATCTCTCGGATCTTTGCTACTGGCTACGAATGTGATTCTGCTCCTATTCGTTAATTGGATGTCATATGCGGTCGATGGATTTGCATATGCTGCTGAAAGTATAGTGGGCAAGTATAAAGGAAGGAATAGTGACACCGGATTAAACAAGTCAATTCGACTTTCCTTTATTTGGGGTGGAGGCATAGCATTGCTTATAGGCCTATGCTACTTGGTTTTCGGAAATGTTTTTCTACAAATATTCACGGATAGCCCAGAGGTAATAGCTTTGGCAAATGAATATTTGATATGGGTTGTCCTTTTTCCTGTATTGGCTTTTGGATGCTACATCTGGGATGGCATTTATATTGGATTGACTGCAGTACACGCTATGAGAGATGCCATGATCATTGCTTTTTTGCTCTTTTTAGGATTGTTATATACCATCGGTGAGACCTTTGGAAATCATGGACTCTGGGCGAGCTTGGTAGCTTTCATGGTGTTTCGAGGGGGTATACAATGGCTGTTTTTTGCAAGAAAAGGCCTGGCTATTCGATAATTACCTCTAAACAAATTTATAAGTGATTTGTGTGTTAAGTTCTTGTCTGTTATTGCGTTTACAGAGAATCTATTATAACTTTGACGATAACGATAAGTCGCAAGCCTATATCTGGTAGTGATAATTCAATACCATCATAGTATAATTTGAAATTTATAGTTTTCAAGCTTGCTCATCCCAAAAGCTCGTTACGCTTAATAAATCCCTTATTGACGCTTAATTGACTAATTAAGATGAGAACTTATTTGCTAGCTTTTGGGGTCTTGATCCTCTCTTATACCTTTTCATTTGCACAGGAAGTCCGATCATTTGACGGATATAATAACCATATTAACAACCCGGAATGGGGAGCAACTGGCACCTTGTTGGAAAGATTCGTGTTGCCCGCATACGCCGATGGCATATCCATGCCGGCAGGTGCTGATAGAATGAATCCGAGGGCGATAAGTAATCGCCTTTTCTCTCAGGAAAGCAGTATCCTTGATACAAGAAATTTAAGCGATTTTATATGGGTCTTTGGTCAGTTCATTGACCATGATATCATTCTTGTAGAAGAAAGTCATACAGAACCGATCATGATCTCCGTACCTGAAGGAGATCCAATGTTTGATCCTGCAGGAAGTGGCAATGTACTCATTCCAATGATGCGTTCCTTACCAGCACCTGGAACCGGGACGGATGTCAACAATCCCAGGACACCAGCCAATGCAATTACCGCCTATATTGATGGATCAGCGGTTTATGGATCCGATGATGTCAGAGCGAGTTGGCTTCGAACCTATCAAGATGGCAAGCTCAAAATGTCGGAAGATAATCAACTCCCATACAATACCTTGACAGGTACTTTCAATAGCCGATTGGATGCTAATGCTCCAGGTATGGCTAATGCTAACCCATTTAATGATAAATTATATGTTGCCGGTGATGTAAGAGCTAATGAAAATCTATTACTGACAGCGTACCACACTTTATTTGTTCGTGAGCACAATAGAATGTGTGATGAAATCAACAATGAAAATCCGGGATGGGATGATGAACAAATCTATCAACATGCCAGAAGACATGTTGCTGGTTTTATTCAGAATATTGTTTATAGAGAGTGGTTGCCAGCAATGGGGATTTATCTGGAAGATTACACCGGTTATAATCCGAATATCAATCCCGGCATAAGTGATGTCTTTTCGGCAGCTGCATATCGTATGGGGCACACC
>JAHHJQ010000238.1 GCA_018680005.1 Bacteroidia bacterium
AATTTGAGTAATATTTGACACCAAATGCTTCCACATTGGTATTAAAGCCAAGATATATGCACAATAAGGAGCAAGAATTGGTGTGTGTACTGATATTGTTTTTGAGAATACTGGAATGGGGTTCGTCCAGCATTTTAGGTACCAAAGGAATGGCACAATTGGCCACGACATTATCACATGAAATAGTTACAGATTCCATGTTTTCATTAAAAAAATCACTGAAGGTGACTCCGGTTACCCAGCCATTATGCGTAACAATTTTCTCTGCCTTTTTCCCCAATAATACACTGCCGCCTTGTTGCTCAATGTATGCGGCGAGATGATCGGAAAGTTGTTGTGATCCTCCTTTTATAAAGTGACCACCGCTCTGGATGAAGCCGGAGAACGGCATGCCAAAGTAAAACATGGATAAGGTGTAGGGGTCATCACCCCAATAACCAATATGCGCGACCAGATCGAGTTTTGCTTTTTCATTGGTAATGTGCTTGTCTAACCAGTCCCCAACCGTATGTCGAGATGCTTCTACAAGGTTGGGATAAAGCAATGGCATCAACGGATAAATCAGCTTGCGTTTCAGTGGTGAACGAGGCAATCTGACTCCTTCTTTTCTGATACCCTCAATCAATTTCATAAACTTTTTTATACCCTTTTCGTCTTCAGGATATCTGTTGACGAGTGCTTTGGTCGCAGTTTCAAAGCCGTGAGGAAATACAAAATCTCCATCATCCGAAAGTACTGCATAGAACTCCGGTACTTTCTCCAATTGAACGTGCTTGTCTACTTCCAGCATTTTGAAAAGGTCCCTTATGGCGCCGTTTTCAGCCAGACCACTCATTTCGTGTAAGCCGACTTCAACGATGTAATCTCCTCGCTTAAAGGTAGTAGCGCACCCACCTGGTTTGTGGTGTTGTTCCAACAAGAGGACCTTCTTTCCAAATTTTGACAGGGTGGCTCCGGCAGTCAGACCCGCTAAGCCTCCTCCTATAACAATAGTGTTATATTTCATTGTTTAGGTTTTTGAGGGTGAGTGTAATTCTATTCTTTTTGATTAAAATTCACAGCTAATTTCAAACGCCCATCAATTGATTGCAATGATTTTGGTCAGTTCATTCATTGAGAATAGACAATTGAAGTCCTGTTCCATTATCGGTGTTCTACCATCCAAAATATAAAGTGTGGGTAAGCATTAAATAGAGTTAGAGTAATTGGAATATTTCCGTTACGAAGCTCTACTAAATGGCCATGCTCCAATCCCCTGTCCACAGTAAGCAGCGCTGTATTAGAAGTTAAAGATTGACTTTATCTTGTACCAAGAAAGCTCAGCTCATGCTATCATTCCGATCAGTCCGAAGAATTATGCCGTAGCAGTAACGGTGCCGCGCAGAAACGCACCGGTCCAACTATTACCGTATCTTCATCGCTTAGAAGATCAGGCGACGATTCGTGTCTGTCGTTAGCCTTCCTCAGAACAACCCATTCAGCTAAACCCATTCAAATGACAAACAAACAATATTCAATAATTGGCATTTTGGCAGTAGTTGTATTCTGGTCAGCATACTTTATTATGGCCAATCTAAGACCTGAATACAGTTACCTGACCAAAGCAATCAGTGAACTTGGTTCAATAGATGCTCCCAATAAATGGTATTGGAATATTGCAGGATACATAACCCCAGGAATCCTAATAGCCATTTTTGGATATGGACTTTATAAGGGATTGGCTACTGAAAATTCGAGTAAACTACCATTATATGGTATCATACTAAGCGGATTATTTATGTCATTTTCTGGAATTTTCCCCGGGGATTTTGATAATAAAAATTCTACAACAATGCTTCTCCACACGATAGGAAGTTTTGGAAGTTATGCTTTCTTTCTCCTTGGTGCATTTACCTATCCCAAACTGATGAAGACTTCAACCTACTGGAAGAAAGTCATTAAACCAACACTAATATTCACTTGGTTAACAATTATATTTGGAGGATGGGTATTTGTTTTCCCCAATACTCCTGCTGTTGGTCAGAGAATAGTGTTTAGTTTCTATTTCATATGGATAATATTTACGGCTTATAAATTATATAGGCAATAAAAATAACAGCTAACAATATCTGTAGTACATAGTAGTGAATATGAAACGACAAAATAATAGATAAACAAACAATTCATTTTGAAGGGAAAAAAGAATAGTATCTATGAGGTTGGCGATTTAATCTATGATGCCACTATCTATGATGGAATGAATACCGATCTGGATGATTTACCATTTTACAAAAAGTGGCTGCCAAAAAATAAGGATGCCCATATCCTTGAACTTTGTTGTGGTACAGGAAGACTTACTATACCTATTGCAAAAGATGGATATGACATTAGTGGAGTTGACCACACTCCTTCAATGATTGAACAAGCAAGAGTAAAAGCTGCCAAGAGCGGAATAGATATTGAATTTATTGAAGCAGATATTAGGACTTTAGATTTATCAAATAAATACGATCTAATTTTTATTCCTTTTAATTCAATTCATCATCTCTATACAAATGAAGATTTATTTCAGGCATTGAATGTTGTAAAATATCATCTCAAAGATGAAGGTACATTTCTGTTAGATTGCTTTAATCCGAATATTCAATATATTGTAGAAGGTGAAAAAGAACTCAAACAAGTTATTGAGTATACCACCAATGACGGACGAGAAGTATTGATAAAACAGACCATGCGATATGAAAGCACAACTCAGGTTAATCGTATCGAATGGCATCATTATATAAATGGTGTGTTCAATTCTATTCAAAATTTGGATATGAGAATGTTTTTCCCCAAGGAACTAGATGCATACTTGCAATGGAATGGTTTTAATATTATGCATAAGTTTGGAAGTTTTGAAGAAGAAGCATTTAGTGATAATTCGAACAAACAGATCTTTGTTTGTCAGCTCATTGCTTAGTAATTCAAAATTTGTAGTAATGACTGATTTTAAATAAATCTCTATAAGAATATATATGCACCCAAGGATTGAAGAATTAGAAGAGAAAAAAATAATTGGTCAAAGTATTCAAATGAGTTTGATCAATAACAAAACAGGTCAACTCTGGGGGCATTTTGCACCGAGAATTAAGGAGATTCAGAACAGAGTATCAGAGGATAAAATCTCTATGCAAATCTATCCTCCGTTATACTACGAAGAATTCAATCCAAGTAAAGCTTTCGAAAAGTGGGCCACGGTAGAGGTCAAAGATTTTGAAAATATTCCGAATGGAATGCAATCATTTGTTCTGGAAAAGGGACTATATGCAGTTTTTGAATATAAGGGTTCAAGTGCTGACAATTCAATCTTTCAATACATTTTTTCAAAATGGCTGCCCAATTCAATATATCTAGTTGATGACAGACCTCATTTTGAAGTATTGGGTTCAAAATATAAAAATAACGACCCTGAATCAGAGGAAGAGATATGGATCCCCATAAGAGCGCAACACAATAAGGACCATGCCTAACAGGGGTGACGGCTGATGAACTATTGCCTCCAAATATCGCTGGAAGCTATCATCCTGCATCCTTCCCAAGCACCCACTCTGCCCTATCATAAATAAGGTCTGTATTCATCTCATTTAAAAGATTGTATATATGTATAAGACAACGTATATTGGTAAACACCGAAAGTTGTATACACCATCCATAAGACTGGAGAAAATCCTAAGCCGGGATATGTTTACAAACGATTATTAGACGTTTGTATCCGATTACAAACGGAGGATGGATATAAGGGAAATAAACGTAACTGGTGTGTTTATACAAATGTTAGCCTTCATTATGCACAACCAATAACCAATGATTAAATTCTTTAGAAAAATACGTCAGAGACTACTAACTGAAAATAAGTTTAGTAATTACTTTATTTATGCAATCGGTGAAATCATACTAGTAGTGATTGGAATTTTGATTGCACTTCAGTTTAATACTTGGCAAATAGAAAAAAAAGACCGTCAAATAGAAAGAACTCTTTTAGAAAATATAAAAAGAGATTTAGAAAGTGATATTCAA
>JAHHJQ010000243.1 GCA_018680005.1 Bacteroidia bacterium
TCTTACGTATTGGTTGGCACAGAACAAAGTTCAGTATTATCATTTGGGTCATGTTGTCATGGTGCTGGTAGAAGAATGTCCAGAAGACAAGCCAAGCGCGAAGTCCATGCCCCAGCCCTTCAGGAAAAAATGCAAAAGGAGGGTATATATTTGACTGCTGGATCGTTCAAAGGTATTGCCGAAGAAGCACCGGTGGCTTACAAAGATGTCAATCAAGTCGTTGAGACCGTACATCAAGCGAACATTGCCCTCAAAGTGGCCAAACTCAAACCCAAAGCTGTTATTAAAGGCTAATAACCTATGAGGACTTTTACAGATGCACATGGGCATACTTCTGATGAAGTTTGCCGCACCTTAGGCGTAGATCCATCACGTGGTCTAGATGCGAAGATTGCCTTACTACGACTCCAGGAATATGGCGAAAATCGCCTCAAAAAACAAAAGGAAAAAACAGCCCTACAAATATTCCTGGAGCAATTCCTCGATCCAGTTATCTATGTACTTTCCGCAGCCTCACTGCTAGGTTTCATTTTTGGAGAGATTGTCGAAGGAATCGCAGTGCTCGTTGTCATCTTGATCACCACCATAATCGGCTTTCTAATGGAATGGAAAGCCCTTAAATCCATCAATGCATTGTTGGAAATGGTGGAATCCGAATCTTCGGTTATGAGAGATGGTTCTGAAGTAATCATAGATGATCATCAAATAATTTCTGGTGACATTATTCTCTTGTCCGCAGGAGATGTTGTTCCGTGTGATGCACGAATAATTGAGCATGAAGGTTTTGCCGTCAAAGAGAGTATGCTCACCGGTGAAAGCAAACAGGTTAACAAAAGTTTAGAATCACTCCCAATACCAACCATGCTTCACGACAGAATCAACATGGTTTTTGCCGGGACGCTGGTGACCAGAGGTGCGGCCAAAGTTGTATGCACTGCAACAGGAGATTATACAGAACTAGGAAAGATTACATCACTTTCCAGAGAATCAGAAAAAGAAATTACTCCATTAGAAAAGAAGCTCAAAAAGCTGAGTAAACAGCTTATCTGGCTCACTATATTTCTTGCCATACTCATACTCCTGGTGGGGATTTTACAAGGTCGTTCGATTGTTCAAATGGTCGAGACAGCCTTTGCATTAGCCGTGGCAGCTATTCCTGAAGGGCTACCGATAGTAGCCACAATCGCCCTTGTCAGAGGAATGCTGAGGTTAGCAAAAGATCGAGCCATCATTCGAAATCTCGGAGCCGTCGAAGCCTTGGGCAATGTCAGTACTATTTGTACGGATAAAACCGGAACGCTCACGGAAAATGTGATGACCGTTCATACTGTGATATTAAATGACACCAAGTTAGTCATGCCGAAGGAGGGTGATGTCTCCTACTGGGCAGATCGAAAAGAACAAGAAGGGTTTAGAAGATTGATTGAGGTTGGCATCCTTTGTAGCAACGTAAAGTATGACCTGGATCACGAGGATTTCGTAGGTGATCCTATTGAAATAGCAGTCTTCCGGTTATGTGAAAAAGCCGAAATCGATACCAAGCAAATTCAAGAGCAAAATCCTGAAATCGTTGAATTGCCATTTGATACTTCGATAAAGATGATGGCCACTGTTAATCAGTTGAATGAAGGCTATAGGGTTAACGTAAAAGGAGCACTTGAAAATCTTCTGAATCATTGCAATTCTGTGCTGGACAATGGTAAAATTCTTCGCTTAACCAATAAGGATAAGTGGACAGCGGAGATGAACAAATTGGCTTCACAAGGATACAGAATTTTAGCTTTTGCTGGAAAAGACGTAGATCATGTTCCAGACAATGATCAAATGCTGGAAGACCTGACATTAATAGGGATTGTTGCTTTTCGTGATCCACCGCGTAAAGATGTTCGGGCTGCTATAGAAACATGTCATAAGGCTGGTATAGAAGTAGTCATGGTCACTGGTGATCATGCAGGTACCGGACTTCATATTGCACAGGCAGTAGGTTTGATAAACGAGCAAAATCAGGATCAGGTATTACACGGAAAAGATGTTCCCGGAAGTGCTGATATCAGTCCTGGAGAATTGGAGAAACTGCTCAAAACAAAGGTTTTTGCAAGGGTTACGCCTGCTCAAAAATTAAACCTTGTCCAGTTTTATCAGAAGCATAATCATATTGTAGGTATGACCGGTGATGGTGTTAATGATGCTCCTGCCCTTAAAAAAGCAGATATTGGTATAGCAATGGGAATTCGAGGGACGGAAGCAGCCAAGGAAGTATCGGACTTGATTCTTAGGGATGACCAGTTTTCTTCCATTGGTCTGGCTATAAAAGAAGGTCGAATCATATTTGAAAACATAAGGAAATTTGTCACCTTTTTGCTTTCCTGTAATTTTGCAGAAATCATTTCTGTGGCCATTGCATCCTTAGGTGGATTGCCTTTACCATTGCTTCCAATGCAAATCTTATATCTCAACCTGGTAACAGATATTTTTCCAGCACTTGCGCTTGCTATGGGTGAGGGAGAGCAGGATATTATGGATCAAAAGCCAAGAAAGTCAGACGAGCCTATACTAACTAAATCGCTTTGGAAATCTACCATTATTTACGGATTTGGAATTACAGCTTCAGTTATTGGCGTCAGTATTTTTGCTCATTTTTATCTAAAACTGGATGGGATTCAAGTAAACAATATGGCTTTCTATACCCTGGTCTTTTGCCAATTACTCAATGTGTTCAATCTGCCTAAAAGCAATGAGTCCTTTATTAATAATTCGGTAACCCGAAATTTATGGATTTGGGGATCTCTAATTTTATCAAGCCTACTAACACTAGCTGGATTGTGGATTACTCCTTTAGGAAATGTATTGAATCTGGTTGATTTAGAATTGGCGCATTTTGGCTGGATCATCTTGTTTTCAATTGGTAGCTTAGTACTTACCCAAATTGTTAAGAGAAGCGGGGGTACTGCTTAAAACTCGGTTAAATTTCATATCCAAAATATCGAGTATGCTGCTGATACGCTATAGTTGATGAGAATCAATAATCCTGACAATTTAGATCACATAGGTTAATCATAATCCATTCTACTTTCGCAAGATGGACGCAATGGTGAGGATCTTTGTTCTATGAAGCCAGGTCTTCAATTATTTACAATCCAAAACCCTCAAAAATGAAATTCAAAACTCTACTCTTCGTATTGGCGTCTGCCTTAATATTTATTAAATGCACCCCCTATTATCAAGCGATTGATTTTGCTGATAAAACATCAGATCATCAGCTGATTGCCGTATTGCCGTTTGAAATGGTCTATACCGGCATAAAACCCGATAAGCTCACTGACGCAGACATCAAGGAAATAGAAATGGCAGAAAGCCAGGCCTTTCAAATATCATTTGCAAATGCAGTTTTAAGAAGCACAAAAGCAGGCAAAAAACAAATACGTATCAGCCTACAAGACTATCAGACCACCAATAAATTACTCAAAGACAACGGAATCGATGTTTTATCCTCCTGGAATGAATCACCTGAAAAATTAGCGGAGATACTAAATGTAGATGCTGTCATCAAAGCGAGAATTCAAAAACACAGATTGATGTCAGATCTTGAATCTTACGGGATTAGTGTAGGTATCCATATCATCCAGGTATTAGGGGGAAATGTGATATGGCCATGGCTTCCGGCGAATGTTACAAAATCTAAAGAAATCAATACCGATTACAGACTGATCAACCGTGCAGATGGCAAAGTGCTATGGTCGATTTTCTTTGACGTGGATGCCGATTGGAGACAACGAAGTAATGAAATCATTGATAATGTGAATAGAAGAGCTGCACGGAAATTCCCATATCGGATTAATTAAGGCCCAACAGCCATAAATATTCAGAACTGTACTAAGATCCTATCCCGAAGCTATGAATCGTTTTTACCAGATCGGAGCCGATGGATAGCATCTGAGAATTGAAGGAGTCTATTATTGACTTTGTCATAAACAGATCCAGACTCAAATGATTGCTTTCCATCCTCAGTGACCGGTAACAGTTTACCTGCTTTTACACCGGTAAGTATTTCGATACCTTCATCAATTGATTGAATTGCCCAGATTCGAAAATCACCATTTTTGACTGCTTGTACAACATCATCATTGAGCATAAGACGCTGTTGGTTAGCTGCGGGTATGATCACTCCCTGTTTACCTGTCAAACCTTTTTGCAGACATACTTCATAAAATCCTTCAATTTTCTCGTTTATGGCTCCAACCGGTTGGATTTCACCTTTTTGATTGACAGAACCCGTAACCGCTATCCCCTGATGTATAGGCAATCGACTCAGACCGGATAGTATAGCATATAAC
>JAHHJQ010000248.1 GCA_018680005.1 Bacteroidia bacterium
ATGCAATACGGTTGGTGGACAACCGGTCTCATTAAAAAACATAAAAGATACTTGCGCTCTAGCCAAAGAGTATGACATACCAGTCTATATGGATATCGCACGCTATGCGGAAAATGCATTCTTCATCAAAACAAGAGAAGAGGCATATAAGGACTGGACGATACCTGAAATTGTCAAGGAAATGTTTAGGGATGTCGCTGTCGTATGGATGAGTGCCAAAAAAGACGGATTAGCCAACATAGGGGGGTTTATTGCATTGCATGATCAAGAATTATATGAACGATTAGGACAATTCACTATCATCTACGAAGGATTTTTGACCTATGGAGGAATGAGTGGACGAGCCATGGGAGCTCTGGCAGTAGGTCTTGAGGAAGCGCTGGAATACGATTATTTGCGAGACAGGTATCAGCAGGTGTCCTATTTGGGACATAAACTTGAGTCTTACGGTGTACCAATCCAAGAACCGATAGGGGGGCACGCATTATACATCGATGCCAAAAAATTACTACCTAAAGTGCCTCAATCCGAATATCCGGCTCAACTTCTTGGAGTAGAAGCTTATATAGAAGGAGGTGTTCGAGGTGTAGAAGTGGGCACTTTACTGGCTGATCGTGATCCTGATACTGGTAGGGACAGAATTCCTGAAATGGAGCTTTTCCGGCTTGCCATTCCACGTAGGGTTTATTCTTTGCCACATATGGACTATGTCGCCACAACTATTGCCAATGTAATGGAAAGATGTAAGCATCTTGAAAATGGATTTAGAATTACCAAGCAAGCACCAATTCTCCGCCATTTCACGGTTGAACTAGAACGAAAAGCGATGGAATTGGTCTAACGTGCTTTTTTGAATTTTCCTTTTCGTTTTTGCAAGGATGCCAGGACGGCTTCGATTTGATTAGGTTTGCCAATAATCTTATCCTGCAATCGAGATTCAAGCGAAAGACCTTCAGTCTGATTCAGATAAGGTGCCTGATTAAAGAGATGCTTGGCCGCTTGAATAGCATCCGGGTTTTTGGACGCAATCTCCTGAGCCATTTTCATCGCGTCGGCGTAAGGATCTTCTGAGACATGTGTGGCAAACCCCCACTCCACAGCTTGAGTGCCGGAAAACATTCTATTGGTATATGTCAGCTCCCGAATAATATCTTCACGGACAGAATGAATCATGATCTGGGAAGTGCTCAAATCCGGTATGATGCCCCATTTCATTTCCATAATTGCACATTTGGTATTAGCCTCGATATATCGAATATCAGCACCCAGCATGATATGTAATCCTCCTCCGATTGCGACACCATGGACAGCCGCAATCACAGGAACAGGCATTTCTCTCCAGGTCCATACAGCCTTTTGCGGCTTGTTTGCGATACCATGAGTCCTGGTCTCCAAAGGTTCGGAAAGGACGGAACCTTCAGCATCCGGCATTTTAAACATTGATAAATCTAACCCTGCACAGAATCCTTTACCCTGACCAGAAATAACAACACATCTTACATCGCCATTCTTTGCCAGCGAATCTCCAGCTTGGATTAAGGCTTCAAACATAGCGTCGTCCAATGCATTCATCTTGTCTTCCCTTACCATTCGGACATCTGCGATATGATCCTTAATCTCAATTTTTAAACGATTTTCCATAGAATGCTAATGTATCATTTTTCATTGAGTGAATACGATAAAGCTTTCAGTGCAATACCAGGAAGATGGCCGTACTTTCTGACAAAAACCCGAATGCTTTGTATATTCCCGACATCAAATTTGAATTGTAAAATAAAAACCAAATAATTATGAGATTCCTATTTATCCTACTATCACTTCTTATAGTGGGTAATGTCCAAGCACAGAAAAAAAGAAAGAAGTCCGAACCTGTCAAAACGGAACAGAAAGAGGAGAAAAAATCACCAATGCAATCTTCTACTTTTAATGCTTTGAAATGGAGAAATATTGGGCCTTCGCTAACCTCAGGGCGAATCGCTGATATAGCCATTCATCCAAATCATGAAAGCACGATGTATGTGGCTGTAGGATCTGGCAACGTCTGGAAAACTACCAATGCCGGAACAACCTGGAAACCAATATTTGACAAGCAGGACAGCTATTCTATTGGCTGTGTAACCGTCGATCAGCGCAACCCGCATATCGTATGGGTAGGTACTGGTGAAAATGTAGGAGGGCGACATGTTGGTTTTGGAGATGGTATATACAAGAGCACAGATGATGGCAAAACCTGGAAAAACATGGGTTTAAAAAAATCTGAACACATTTCAAAAATAGTTGTACATCCCGACAACTCAGATGTGATCTGGGTTGCTGCACAAGGTCCGCTCTGGAGTAAAGGAGATGAAAGAGGATTATATAAATCTACAGATGGCGGAAAAACGTGGAAGAAGACTTTGGGAGATGCTGAATGGTCCGGTGCCACTGATATCGTGATTGATCCAACAAACCCAAATCGATTGTATGCTGCCACCTGGCAAAGACATCGAACGGTTGCTGCATACCTTGGAGGCGGACCTAAATCCGGAATCCATCGTAGCGAAGACGGAGGAGAAACCTGGACAAAATTAACCAGTGGACTACCAAAAAATGCTGGTAAAATCGGACTTGCACTTTCACCTTTCAACCCCAGCCAGATTTATGCTGCTGTGGAGACGATCAGAACCAAAGGAGGTCTTTATATGTCAACCAATCGTGGCAATTCATGGACCAAGCAGTCAGATATGGTTTCCGGTGGAACAGGACCACATTATTACCAGGAGTTGTACGCAGATCCTCATCAGGAAGGAAGACTCTATCTCATGAATAATACTGTGCTCATCTCAAATGATCATGGTAAAACCTATGAGAGAATGAATGAACGGAATAAGCATGTAGATAGTCATGCTATTGCCTGGAAAAAGAGCGATTCGGATTATATAATAATTGGAACTGATGGTGGACTTTATGAAACTTTTGATAAAACAAAAACCTGGAAACAGGTCAAAAACCTTCCACTAACACAGTTTTATAAGGTGGCTGTAGATGATGCTGAACCATTTTATAATGTATATGGCGGCACACAGGATAATGGATCACTTGGTGGTCCTTCCAGAACCACTAATTCTGCAGGTATTTATAACAAAGACTGGAAAATCGTTCTTGGTGCAGATGGTCATCAATCTGCTACCGAACCGGGGAATCCCAACATTACATATGGCGAATTCCAACAAGGTGTTCTTTGGAGAATCGATCACACTACAGGTGAGACTGTATTGATACAACCTCAAGCAGGTGAAGGTGATCCGCATGAAAGATTCAACTGGGATGCTCCAATCCTGGTAAGTGCACACGACCCAAAAAGAATATATTTTGCCTCTTATCGTGTATGGAGATCAGATAACAGAGGAGATGATTGGGAGGCAATTTCGGCTGATCTCTCCAGGAACCAGGAAAGAATAAAACTTCCGATTATGGGAGAAGAAAAAGGTTGGGATGAAGCATGGGATGTAGGAGCCATGTCTGAGTATAATACGATCACATCTCTTGGAGAATCTCCACTAGATGAAAACGTCATCTACGCGGGTACGGACGATGGAATTATCCAAGCTACATCAGATGGTGGTGAGAATTGGATGAAAGTCGAAGTAGGAAGCATACCAGGTATTCCTGCAACTGCATTTGTGAATGATATCCGTGCCGATCTGCATGATGTCAATACAGTCTACTGCGCCTTAGATAATCACAAGTATGGAG
>JAHHJQ010000258.1 GCA_018680005.1 Bacteroidia bacterium
GTGCAGGCGGAGGCGCGATACCTTTACTGGATGCATGTGGCATACCGGAAGGCAAGGGATATGGAGGATTTCCAGTCAGTGGTCAGTTTTTGAGATGTACCAATCCGGATATCATTGCTCAACACCAGGCCAAGGTCTATGGTAAGGCGGCTGTCGGCTCTCCACCGATGTCCGTACCACATCTGGATACCAGAATGCTGGATGGCGTAAGGTCTCTGCTGTTTGGACCGTATGCTGGGTTTTCAACCAAATTTTTGAAAAATGGATCCTATTTAGATCTACCGCTGTCGGTTGAGGCGCATAATGTCTGGCCATTACTATCGGCAGGTATACAGAATATCGCGCTAACCAAATACCTTATTAAACAGGTCGTGCAATCACCTGAAGATCGATTTGAAGCACTCGTGCAATATTATCCGGAAGCCAACCAAGATGACTGGGAATTGGTGACAGCAGGTCAACGGGTACAAATCATCAAGAAGGATAAAGATGGAAATGGTGTTTTGAAATTTGGTACTGAAGTAGTTTGTTCACAGGATCGCACACTATCCGCGCTGCTCGGGGCATCTCCGGGGGCCTCCACTTCGGTATCCATCATGATCGAGGTGCTTCAGAGGATGTTTCCCGATCTGATGGAAGCGTCTCAGACCTTGCAGACACTGCGGTCTATAATTCCTACTTATGGACATTCCTTAATAGACGATGATGAACTATGCACCAAAACCAGGGAATGGACCTCTGGAATTTTGAAACTGGATGATTAACTTCAGCTTAGAATAATTGTAATATCATGAAACGATATAATACAGTCGATGAATTTATAGAAGATAGTGGTATATGGAAACCGGGATTGGAGAAATTGAGATCGATCATCCAGAAGACAGAATTAGTAGAAGAAGTAAAATGGGGAATGCCTGTATATACACATAGCAAAAAAAACATCGTTGGTTTGGGTGCATTCAAAACTTATATGGGACTTTGGTTTTATCAAGGAGCACTCCTTGCTGATAAAGGGAAGAAGTTGATCAATGCACAGGAAGGCAAGACTCAGGCCATGCGACAATGGCGATTTCCTTCAGTGGATGAGATTGAAGAACATAAAGATCTTATTCTCCAGTATGTGCACGAGGCCATCATTAATCAAAAAGAGGGTCGTGAGATTAAACCTCCGAAAAGAAAACCTTTGATCATTCCAGCAGCCCTCAAAGATGTAATGGCTTCGGATGCAGCTTTAAATACTGCCTTTGAAGCATTAAATCTGACAATGAAAAGAGAATTTGCTGAATACATTTCGACCGCGAAGCGGGAATCAACAGTGCTATCTCGTCTTGAAAAGATCAAACCCATGATCATGCAAGGGATTAGTTTGAATGATAAATACCGGTGAACCTCACCTCCCCAATTCGAAATTGATAAACAAAACGTTGACTAATAATCTGGATCTATGGTGAAATACGAATACAAAGTTGTCAATGTAGCTATCAGTCAGTGGACATCAAGAGCGAAGTCAGATTATTTGAAGATTATCAACGATTACGGCGCTCAAGGATGGCGTTTTCTCCAGTTTGCACCACCAAAAGTCAGACCCAGAGGGGTAAAAGGAATTGATTTGATCTTTGAAAGAGTTGTGCCAGCTGAAGAATAGACTATTTGGATGATTCCGGAGCTCTATAACCCTCCTGACCAAGCCTTCTTCTGATCCTGCTTAATGATTCCGGTGAGATACCTAAATATGATGCTTGAATATATTGGGGAACTCTTTGTGAAAGATCGTGATGGTTATGGATGAAATTCAAATATCTGTCCTTAGGAGACATAGATACAAAATTGGCTATCAGCTCCTGATTCTTAGCTAACCGAAACTCCTTAAATACCCGAGAGAACTCTTGGATCTTTGGAAATCTTGTATACGCTTCTTGTTCGACATCATAAGCGAATCTTCCGATCACACAATGTTCAATACAATCAATGACGAATCTGGAAGGAGTTTGGGTGATATAGCTTTCCCATGAAATGCAAAATTCATTTTCCTTTCGCAAGGAAATAGTATTTTGAACACCATCCTTTCGAAAATAAGTTCGCACACATCCTTGAAGGATCACAAACATACAATCAGCGACTTCCCCTTCCTCTAGAAGAATATCCCCTTTTCTATAGTACTCGATAGGAATGTTCTGCTCTAAAAAACTCTTGGCATCTGGTTCCAGATCTACATACTCTCCCAAGAGCGAAATTAAATTCGTTATCATAAGTTTTAGACAGTCTTAGTCATACAGTGGGCACTGTAACGCTCAACGAAATTACGACAATCTTTGTTCACTTCAGGTGATCCAATAAAGATTCTACGCATCACTTGTTTGAAAATGCCTTCAAAAAAGCTGCCGAGCATCTATTAATGCAGTGCGATATTTATCTTATAAATTACCCACAATGTTGATTACTTCCATTAACTATATCTTCATATTCCTCCAACCTAATATACTGTGGTATGTAAGTAGCATTCAGATTGTCTAATCCCTTTGTGAATGCACGCATATGGTTCATGGATCCACATCTGAGTTTTTCCATAACAGTAATGATATCAGAGCTCGAACTCCTTTCGATTATCTGTTGTAGATCATAGATATCCACATCTTCAATTGTAGCGCCTACCATAAAGGCATCTTCCAGACCGATTTCACCTTGAGAGATCAATTGATCATACAGATTCTGAATTTCCTTATTGTTAAATGAACCCGCTGCAAGGATTTCGTATTCGATATTTCTGGTATCCAGAAGGCCCTGAACATAGTTCATGTGCCGCTGTTCACTGCTCTTTATATTGTCAAATTGGTTGGATCCATATAGATCAAAGAGATGAGAATATACATCTCTTGCCATTTTTTCTTCTTCCAAAATGAATAAAAGATCGGCTTTCTCCGTAGGATCTATTAGAACTGGTGTTGTCTCGTTGTCATCCGTATTGCAGGAAGTCAGGGACAAACCTAGTAAGGAAACAGTCAATATTGAGAAGAATGATTTTAAATTAAAGTGTCTCATGATTCTGATTGTTTGTTTTTTGCAATTTCAATTATTTTCACTTTCTAAATCGTGACTTGGGTTACACTAAGGATAAAGATGTAAGAGTAATGTTATACAAAGAGATAGACCACCGCCTGCAGCACCAACATTTGGAACTGAAGTTCTTGCTCAAAGACCTGGACCAAGATTTTGTAATGAAGCAGCATAGTGAAGGAAAATGGTCAATTCATGAAAATTTGGCGCATTTGGGACGATATCAGGAGGTCTTGCTCGAAAGATTAAAAAGGATACTAAAAGAAGATTCACCACATTGCCCAAGATACCATGCCGAGGAGGATCCTAACTATGACAAATGGGTCAAGAAGTCCACTGAAGTTATCCTGGAAGATATATTTGAAAAGAGAAAACAGCTAAAAAGATTTATTGAAGGTCTGACCTCGCAGCAATTGATTCGTAAAGGCCTGCATCCCCTTTTTCTAGATATGACTATCCTCCAATGGACGCAGTTTTTTCTACTTCATGAAAGTCATCATATCTACACGATTTTCAGAGTAAAAAGAGTGAACGGGAAGTAGTCATTAACTCCTGCATTCTATAAGAATGAATGATTGTCACGGAATTTCTATTTTGATTTATAGCCGTACTTTGTGATCCTTACGATCCAGTCAATGAGCAAGTTTACCAATAAAAGAGTTAGATACCGGAATTTGATTCGGAGGGTTAAGAATTGGCCCTTCTACCTTTTCAAGAAGATGACCGGTTTTTCGGAATCCTTTACCTTTGATTTGGTTGACTTTGGACCCATTGAAGTGCCAAAGGAAGAAATCGGACCTTTCAGGGAAAATTTTCTGGATGATATTTATTTGCGGCACATTCCAGATCATTTTTTCAAAGATGAAGATTTGCATATCATCGATATCGGAGCCAACGTAGGCTATTTTTCTTTGGCCGCATTTGCAAAATTTCCTAAGGCTACGATTTATGCTTTTGAACCGCATCCTTATTGTTACCAAGTGCTCGAAAAAAGAACCGGTCAATACTCTGGGTTCAATTGGAAAATTCAAAATCTGGGCGTTGGTAAATCGGATGGTGCAATCGAGATTTTTACCAATACTTTGGATTCCTTTTCCTCAACATCCGGGTTGGAAGAATATCGAGGAGGAAAGCATTCTTTTACAGCTCAAATAACACGTCTTGATACTTTTTTGAAAAAGGCTGACTTGCCATCAATAGATTTCTTAAAAGTGGATTGCGAAGGTGCAGAATATGATATCCTTTATCCCATGAATAAAGAAGTTTTTAAGCATATCCGGACTATGTGTATCGAAACCCATAAGGGAAAAGCACCAAGCCATAATATTCAGGATCTCAATGTCTATATCCAATCTCAAGGATACCAAACTTATATATCGGAAGATGATCACTTATATGGATATATCTGGGCATGGAGGGACTAAGATCAATAGGTGGTTTGATTAATATCAACGTTATCCCAAAGACATCAATTTATCTTTGATTCAAGATTGAAAATTTCGTTTTGTATTGATAGTGATGAAGGTCGAATATTCTTGCGAAGTTCGACCTTTTCCTATTTTTTGTGGTGAATGACTATGCTCATCTTCAGTTCAGATTGCAAAAGAATAGATATCTTAACAGGCGAACAAAAGAATGTCCATTATGCCTGCTTCACCAGCTTTTTCAGCTACCACTTATCAACAAAGAAGAAAAGTACTAAGAGAACAAATCGGCTTTGGCCAGATCCTTATTCTTGGTAATGGAGAAAGCAGTAGGAATTTCAAGGATAACTGGTATCCTTTCCGTCAGGACAGTTCATTTCTATATTATTTTGGCATCGATCTTCCGGATATCATGGGGGTTATCGATTGTGAGAATGACAAGGACTATCTAATAGGTGATGACCTGACCATCGATCATATCATTTGGACAGGTCCACAACCGACCATGTCGGAATTAGGTGATAAGGTAGGTATCGATGCAATTCTTCCTTCCAATAAAATTCAGACGATAATTGGAAATAGTACGCATTACCTGCCACCTTACCGCGGGGAGCACTACAGGCAACTTTCAGAAATCCTTTCCAGGGATATTGATGAGATTGAAACCGATGCATCTCTTCCATTGATCAAAGCTATTGTCGAACAGCGTAATGTCAAATCAACGGATGAAGTGATAGAATTGCATAAAGCTACAAATATCACTTCTGCCATGCATCTGGCCGTCATGCAAAGTGCCCGTCCGGATATGATGGAATACGAGTTGGTCGGTGTCGCAAAGCGCATTGCAGCAGAACATAATGTGGAATTCTCCTTTCCACCCATTTTGAGCAAATTTGGACAGACCTTGCACAATCACTATCACGGCAATGCCATCTCTGAAGGGGATATGGTCCTGTATGATGGAGGGGCGGAATCACACTCTTACTATGCAGGAGATATGACAAGGACATTTCCTGTAGGCAAGCAATACACCAACCGGCAGAAAGAAATATACCAGATTGTATATGATTGCCATCGCGGTGCTGTAGAAGCGCTGGCACCCGGCAAGCGATATATGGATATTCATCTAGATGTTGCCAGAACAATGGTTGATGGGCTTAAAGCTTTAGGACTCATGAAAGGTGATACGAATGAAGCTGTCCAGGCTGGTGCTCATGCCCTATTTTTTCCTCATGGGCTTGGACACATGATCGGTCTGGATGTACATGATATGGAAAACCTGGGTGAGGTCTATGTTGGTTATGGTGATGAATTTGAAAAAAGTACCCAGTTTGGATTGAAGTCTCTTCGATTGGGCAGGACATTACAAGAAGGATTCGCCTTGACTGTAGAACCAGGCATATATTTTATTCCTGAACTTATTGATAAGTTCAGTTCTGAAGGGCAGTTTGTGGAGTATGTCAATTATGATAAACTGGAATCCTATAAAGATTTTGGAGGTATCCGACTGGAAGAGGATTTCGTTATTACAAAGGATGGAAGTGAATTGTTAGGCACGCCGCTTGCCAGTTCTGTTGAGGAAATTGAGGCCATCCGGGGTGGGATCTAACTATTAATAATAAAGAACCCTATAATACCGGCAATAAAAATTATTCCATAACCGATCAGGATATATCTTCTTAAAGATTTACTGCCTGCCCATACGGCAATTCCAATCTTGATAATTGTATTACACAAAGTGGCCAGCAGGATTGCATTTTGAGCTGTGAGGAAATCTATGGTATCTCCGGCCAGTTTGGAAACAGATATGGATATGGCATCGATATCAGTCAGCGAGGCAATTGCACTGGATATATAGATCCCTTTAGACCCAAATTGCTCATTGGCATAGCTCACGATAAATAGAATAGCGGTATACATTACACCAAAGAAAATAGCCTCACGCAAGTTAAGAGGTTCTCCCAAAGGAATATCCTCATCATCATGATCAATTTTTTCATGTTTGTAATGGAAATATATTGCAGTGCCTAAACCTGCCAAAAGCATAATTAGAAGCGGTAAAAAAAGATCACCAAGTAAAGGAGGTTTGAAAATGGTGATCCAGACCATTACTCTCACGATCATAATCGTAGAAGCCGCCAAAATAGCTACTGCACTGTTGAGGGATAATTCAGGGACTTCTTTACTCTTTTTGGAAAAAACCCAGGTTACTACTGTGCTGGAAACTAATCCACCCACAATTCCTGTGAGCAGGATACCCTTATCAGATCCCAGGAATTTCATCAACATATATCCAACGAATCCCAAACCCGACGTCAGGACGATCACCCATCCAACTTCTCGAGGATTAAATATTTCCCAGGGATCTATGGTTCGATTGGGCAAAAATGGAAATAAGAGCAATGCCAATACCACGAATTGGATAAAGGCATACATCTCGTCCTGTGTGATCCTGTCGATGATGCTGCGCAATGTTACCTTGACGGAGAGGAGGACTACCATGATTACGGTCAAAGCCAGGCTCGCTTCGAGGTGTCCCAGCAGTGTAGTGGCTCCCAACAAAAAAGATAGCAGGATTGCAAATTCTGTGGTTCCGCCTATTTGTCCTTTATGACCGCTGATCCAATAGGAAATACCAACCATGGCGATTACACCGAGAAAACCCGCAATCAGCACCCAATCATTAAAAATGAAACTCAGCAAGGTGGATAAGAAGCCAAGCAGGACCACAAAGACAAAAGTTCGTACACCAGCGAAGATCTCTTCTTTGGATCGGATATAGCTATGCTCTCGCTCAAGTCCAATCACAAACCCAATACCACAAGCCACCAGCATTCTGACGAAGAACTCCCATTGTGTAAGCTGGAATGTATCGGTCTGTATGATGAAGGTTTCTTCCAAAGGGGATGAATTTATACGAGAAAGGCCGGGCATTCGATTATGAGATGGAATGCCCCGCCTTAATTTACTGAACCATTATTCTCAAATTAATGCTTGGCCGGAGGACGGAAATAATCCTTGATTGCAAAGACTTCTCGGACTTTAGCCATTTTTTGATTATCAGTCATAGAATCTGCACTTTCAACCGCACGAACTTTTGGAAATCGTGATTTTAGTTTCTTAATCTTGGTGTGCAACTTTGTTTTTGCTTCTGCAGGACCAAAAATGTAGATCTCATCTGCATCTTTCACACGATCCATGATATCCTTGTAGTATTTGTCTTCCTGTTGTGTTCTCCGATCCAAAAGCTTCGATTCAGAGGTTTTATCCATAGGGCCGAAGGGTTGTTTGGATCTTGCTCCACCTCCCAATCTGCTAAATTCTACATCAGACTCCATATGTTCTATATTGGAATCATGTTCGCCTACAGTGATGAAACTCGCTGTTTTGTAGTCCAGCCATATTCCTATTTTCTTTTTCATCTTATTTGGTTTGATTAGAAGCAAGATAATATTGAAAGAAGCCAATCCGAATTATCTGGATCAGTCAGGAGGTTGATATTGGTCAATAGGGGAGGGTTTAGAATAATCATTACATAAGCACAATAAAAAAGAGGTAGCTTGTTGAAGAAACTACCTCTTTTTAAA
>JAHHJQ010000265.1 GCA_018680005.1 Bacteroidia bacterium
TTGAGGCTTATCCCGAACAGAGTGGCACATACGAGGTCATTGGCATCATTTCGGGATGCGCTACCTTCCCTGCATTTGCAGAGGTTGATATCATCCCCACACCGGTTCCTTTCCTGGGGAACGATACAGTTTTCTGTATTCGGGGAAATCCGCTTGTTTTGGAACCCGGAGATTATTCGAGTTATGAATGGCAAGATGGATCGACTGCTTCATCTTTTCTGATCCAGGAAGCGGGAAATTATGGAGTTACAGTAACGGATGCATTTGGATGTGTAGGTGAAGATGACATTTCCATAATGGAACAATGTCCGACTCAAGTCTATGTGCCCAATGCTTTTTCGCCAAATGCAGATGGGATCAACGATGAATTCCAGATCCTGGGCAATGATATCATTTCTTCAAGATTAATTGTTTTTGATCGATGGGGCAACATTGTCTTTGAAGGTGAACATACGGATGAGATATGGAATGGAACTTTTAATGGCAAGCAGGCACCTACGGGCACTTATATATGGATATTACACCTTGAAGGGTACAGTGCTGATGGATCCATATTTCAGGAGGTGCAAAAAGGAAATATCAATCTCGTACGTTGATGATGCCCTCAATCTTTTTTACCGGTTGCTGTATTGGAACCGTTTTGAATTTGGTGATACCATCCATAAATTGCTCAATCGGTTCGATATATTCCTTTCGATTGAATCGAGGATCCGCATGTGCAAACCCTTTGACTTTTTTATAAGTGATATCTAATCCTTTAGCCATCATTGCATCATACAGCATATTGCTTTGATTAATCGGAACGACACGATCCCGGTCGCCATGCAGGATATAATAGGGTGGAGTGTGTGGTCCGATGTAATTCAAAGGCATTAAGGTTTCTGCCACCTGCCAATATTCTTCCAAAGGACCACCGATCACTTGTGTCGTGATTTTATCCATTACAAATTTGGGTATTCCGGGATCAATGATTTTTGTCATGTCAATCGGCGGATACCAGACGACAGCCCCATGTACGACTGAGTCGGATTCGTGATTACCCAGATCACCTTCAAGGTGACCAGTACCACTTGTAGCGCCAAGCATACTCGCTAAATGCGCACCTGCAGAGACGCCCCAAACTATAAATCGATCCGGATCGATACCTAAAGTTTGGGCATTCTTTTTAAGATATCGAATAGCAGCTTTTGCCTCGTGGATCTGTAGCGGCCATGGTCCAACTTTTAAAAATGAATAACTAATACTGGCTACTGCATAGCCACGCTTGACTTGTCTCTGAACCCCTGGCTCAATAATGAACTTTGAACCGCCAACATAACCTCCTCCATGAAAAAACAGAATCAAGGGTGCCGGGTTTTTCGAACTCCCGGGCATGTAGAGGTTAAGTTTTCGTTTGTGACCGTGGCTGGTTGCATAATGATATACCTGCCTTTTTAATCCACTGAAGAGCAAGTGGAATAGACAATTGATCCCATTGGCAATGATAGCGAGTATGTTAAAAAGTAATTGCACGGTATATCAGATAAGATTTCGGATTATTGATGTTTACCAATTTCCCATCCGCTTTGAGCAAGATATTTTTCTGCTAAAGCTTTGGGTTGTTCCTCCAGGGTGGTACCAAATGTATCATTCCATCGATTCAAAAATCCAAAAACGGAAACTGTAGTTCCCAGTTCCAGTATTTGGGCTTCAGTAAAGTATTTTTTCAGGTCCGTGAAATGTTGTTCGGTGACGGCATTTGGAATGGATCCGGCTGCATAACCAAATCTTAGCGCAGCTTTTTCCTTATCATCAAAGGCATCACTGTTTTCAAAATCCCAGACGGTGTTCAGTTGTTCCTGAGTGGCGCCCTGATGCAGAGCACCTTCGATGGTATGCGCCTGACAATATCGGCAGCCCGAGGCATTACTCGAGACATGGGCAACTAGTTGACGTAAATACAGCGGAACACGGTCTCTTCTTTTCAAATATTTAGCCGACCACCCCATGTTTTTCAGGATCAATTTGAGCATGGCCAGCGGTGATGTCTTTTTGGGGTCGGCCATTACGGTACCGGTCATAAGCGAAAAGTTAGCCAGGATGGCTGGTTCCCGAGCCATGGTCTTCATTGAGTTGGGTACAAAGCCCATGCTTTTTTTGACAACATCAAAGAGGAATTGGAACCTCGATTCTTCTTTTTTTGATATGGGTTGGATAAAACTCATTTGCACTTGATCATCTAAATATTTTCAAAATCGCCATGTCTGCCTTTGCCACTTGCAAATCTACTGGCTCCTTCAAAAGTTTCATTGGATTGAATGGTTTTTATGCCTAATTCAAACTCATTACGAATAGCGTTCTCCATATCCAGGTCCCATTGCTGATAAGCGCTTAGTCGGTCATTGCGCATACATGTCTGGGGAAAATGGGTTAAGGATTCTGCCAGTCGAATAGCTTCATTGACAGCCTCTCCATCAGGAACAATTCGATTGGCTAGTCCCCATTGCAATGCCTCTTCGGCGCCAATTTCCCGACCGGTCAGGATCATGTCCATTGCCCTCGATTGTCCTATTAGTCTGGGCAATCTGACTGTGCCCCCGTCTATTAACGGAACACCCCATCTGCGACAGAATACACCCATCATGGCGGATGCTTCGACGACACGCAGATCACACCAGCAAGCCAGTTCGAGACCGCCGGCAACAGCATATCCTGCTACAGCGGCAATGACAGGTTTGGACAGCAGCATGCGGCTGGGGCCCATCGGACCATCTCCATCAGGTTCTGCACGATTTCGGGCACCGTGACCAGCTACAGCTTTAAGATCTGCACCCGCACAAAAATATCCGTTGGTTCCGCCTAAAACAGCTACATCGGCATCCTGATCCTGGTCAAAATCATAAAAGGCTTTTGAAAGTCCTTCGGCAGTAATTCTGTCGACTGCATTTCTCGCCTCGGGTCTGTCGATCAGTATGATCGTAACGCGACCTCGTTTTTCAACTTTGATGTTTTGCATATCTGATTTTATTCGTAGCCTTGTGGTGCTGAAAATGTATATCCCAGATCTTCTATCATTTTGCCAAAATGAATCAAAGCTTTTTCGGAATGTACTGGACCAACAATCTGAAGTCCGACAGGCAATCCTGATTCGGTTATCCCCGTGGGAATCACAAGACTTGGATTTCCCAGACTATTCCATGGGATGGCAAAAGGAAGATTATGGTCTACATATGGAATTTTCTTACCGTCCAGTTCTATGGGCTGATGTTTGTGATTGTGATCAAAAGCAGGACCGCGCATGACCGGCGACACGATGAAGTCATACTCCTGGAAATAATCATATAATTCAGCCGCTGCTTTTTGACGGACTCGTAGCGTCCTGGTATAAGAATCAAATTTCTGGTTCATCCCTTCTTTGATATAGCGAGAGATGCTCAATGTGGCACCGGCATCCATTTTTGAAAACCGTCGTTTGAGCACTTGTCGCACCATCCATTTCAGCCCCTGGCTGTTAACCAAACCAAAAAATACACCCCAGACTTGAACAACTTTTTCAAACCAATCTTTACCAAATTCAAATTGACTAGTATTGACACCGGTCCCGGACAATTGATCTACAAATTTGGAAATGATGGCTCTCGTTTCATTCCCGGCATCAAATCCGCCGATCGTATCAAACCATCCAATTTTGTAATCCGATATTTTGGAATGAAGCGGAGCATTGGACACGACAGGTAGATTCGCCCGATGTCTCCAATCCGGAGCATTGACTATGTTATAAGCCAATTCGATATCCGCCATGGATCGTGCAAGAGGACCATAACTCGCCATCTGGATCCATCCAAAAGGAGAACTGGGCTTGGCAGGAAGGTGTCCTAACTCCACATACATATTTTCTGAAGGTTTTAGTCCAAATACTCCACAAAAATGTGCTGGCACTCGAATCGATCCTCCGATATCACTACCAATTTCAAAAGTGGTCAAACCTGCAGCAACAGCCGCTGCCCCACCTCCAGTACTTCCACCAGGAGTTTTGTTGGTATCCCAGGGATTGTTCGCTGTGGGATATAGTGGTCCAAACGATTGATGATCTCCAAGCAGCACCGGAATATTGGTTTTACCCAGAATGATACCCTGTGCTTTGTATATACGATCCACGACTACAGAATCAGAAGGCGCTACATAGTCCGCAAAAGCCTTAAAATTAACGGTCGACTTGAGACCTTTCATATTGAATGCCTCCTTTACTGTCACAGGTACTCCGGCGATGCTGCCTCCTCCAGGAGCCTTGTCAAAGGCTATGGCCTCCTTCAATGCTTCCTCGGTGTTGTCGATGACGATGGCGTTCAACTTTGGGTTGTATTTGTGTATGCGATCTGCATACATTTCGGTCAATGTCAGTGAGGAAATTGCCTTCTGAGCCAGTACCTGATGTTGGTCATTTGCTGTTGAAAATGGAGATAGAGACATAAAATTAGATGTATTTATATCAAAGTTCTGATGGTTAAACCGGGCTTCTCAATGGATTCACATAATAAGATTTTCTCCATGGTTCTTCCAATGGCAAGGAAAGGGTTTTACAAATTGTAAGGATCGCTGATGTCAACAGACAGGTTGATATTGCTCACCACCAATCCCACCGGCATGGTCTATCTTAAGGAAAAACCTCAAAACCCAGATCATGAAAGCCGCTTATTTGGTAAAATACGGTTCAGCAGATTCAGCATTTGAAATAAGGGAAGTGGAGACACCTCAACCTCAGGCAGATCAGATCCTGATCCGGGTGTCGGGCTTTGGATTGAACTTCGCCGATGTAATGGCACGCTTAGGCCTTTATAAAGGAGCTCCACCCATACCCACAGTGATCGGATATGATGTAGTAGGCGTAGTTGAAGCATGTGGAGCTGGAGTTGATCATGTCTCAAAAGGAGATCGTGTGATGGCTCTGACAAGGTTTGGTGGCTATGCTGAATACGCCATTGCTGAGAAGGAAGTGACAGTAAAGATTCCGGATGCTTTAGCCCCCGGAGAAGCAGTTGCTCTGGCGACACAGTATTGTACAGCCTATTATCTGGCCTGTCGGATGGCCAATATCCAGGAAGGAGAAAAAGTCCTGATCCATGCAGCTGCTGGTGGAGTAGGAACGGCGCTGACACAAATCGCTATTGACAAGAAATGTACTGTTTTTGGTACTTGTAGCTCTTCGAAAAAGATCGCTTATTTAAAAGGTAATGGCGTCCATCATCCTATCAATTATTTGACTTCTGATTTTGAATCATCCGTTCGGTCAATTGCTGGTGATGACGGGATCGATGTGGTTTTTGATCCTGTCGGTGGCAAATCTGTAAAGAAGGGTTTCAGGCTATTAGGTAGCGGCGGTCGTATATTGACCTTTGGTGCCTCGTCGATGAATAAGACAAAATCCATATTTGGCAAGATAAAAGTGTTGGGTCAATTTGGAATCTATCACCCTGTTCAGTTTTTGAGTAATTCCAAAGGAATGATAGGCGTCAATATGCTCAAGGTTGCTGAAGACCGACCAGACAAGATCGGTGGTGTGATGCGAGAAGTAGTACAAGGATATCACGATGGTATACTGAAACCACATGTTGGAGGAGAATTTCACATCGATCAACTGGCAGAAGCACATCAGTTTCTACAATCCAGAAAATCAATGGGGAAGGTAGTCGTGCTTTGGTAGTCCGTTCAAAACTTCCCTAATAATGAAAACCAATGATTTCAAAAATAAGGTTGCGTTGATCACCGGATCAAGTATAGGTATCGGGAAGGCGATTGCCATGGAGCTGGGTAGTCATGGCATTAAGGTAGTGATCAATGGTAGACAAAAGGGTAAGTTAATCGAAGCCTACGAGGAATTGCGCGCCTTGGACTATGATGTTCTGGCCATTGCGGCAGATATCAGATATGCAAACCAATGTGAGATATTGATAGAGAAAACGATTGAAAAATTTGGCCGACTTGATATAGTCGTCAATAATGCGGCGGTAAGTAGCCGTGGGTCTGTGGAAGAGGCCGCTGTATCTAACATTGAAGTTTTGATGGACACGAATTTCTCAGGGAGTGCATATATCAGTAAGTATGCGATACCGCACCTCAAAAAAACAAAAGGGCATCTGATTTTCATCAACAGCGTCGGGGGTATGAGAGGAATGCCTTATAACATGGCGTACACGTCTTCCAAGATGGCTCAGGCTGCCCTGGCTGAAGCGCTGTTACTTGAACTACATGAAGATCAGGTACATGTAGGCATCGCATATGTGGGCTTTACGGAAAATGACACTCGAAAAACTATACTGGATGTCGATGGGGCATGGATCTTTCTTCCAAAGAGGAACAATATTCGATTAATGAAACCGGCCTCGGTGGCAAAAAATGTATTCAGGATGATGCGCAAAAGAAATTTTAAAATCATATTGACACCGCTGGGACATTTTACCAATCTGATGACCCGCCATTTTCCGAGATTCACAAATTGGCTGGTTCACTGGACGAGCAAAAAGATTAGAGAAGATTTCACCTTCCTTGAAGAAGAAAGAAAACTAAATACGGAATATGGTGAAATTGATGTGCAAGTACCTTTTGTGATTCTAGACGCTATTCCAGATTAATCTATGATCAGACCAGGTTTCCAAATCCGTTGATTAAAGAGTAAGTCAGTGTAGCCAGGATGCCGATAAGAAATATTCCAAATGCAAAAATCAGAAGCTGCTGTTTGCTTTTTATCGCCTTACTGAGGAAAAAGATGTCTTTGATCATTTCATCATAAAGCAATTGCCCACTGGTCATGATCCGATAGATTTCCTCCCTAAATTCGTCAAGATTCTGTTGGGCGATATTGGCAGCATAGAGACTTCCGCGATACCCACTCCCTCTGAGTTGTCGACTAAAATAGCGGTGTGGTAACATGCTGATCGCAGCAAAAACCATGGATATCATGCAACAGTTGACCAGGATGCTGGATCCTAGTGAAGCTGCTACGGCGCCAGCTTCAGGAGCAAAGAAAATAGCACCTTTAAGTAAGGAGATGATGATCGAGTTGATGAATAGGATAATACGCGCCTTGGCATCTATCATTCGGAGCAAATGGTAGTGGTTCCGAGATAAGGTTCGGAAGAGGGTTTGTATTCCCCTTCTGTCAAAAGATGCTAATCTTTCTTTGCGCTCTTGTACAGGGTCAGTGGACTTATTTTTTTTGGATTCTTTTTGTTCTTTTTTGCTCGCAGATTTCTGTTCTGTGGAGTCAGCAGTTATCTGCTCCACAGGCAACTTCTCCCTTGAATCCTGCTTCTCTTCAATTAATGATAGCTGTTCGACGACAGGATCCTGATCAATGGATTCTTTCAACGACTTTGGCGAATCACTTGTCATAACTAATAAAGTTAGTGGATCGGAGAAGTCCAATCGTTGACGATTGTCATTTGGGTGGGGGATTCTGATCAAAGGTTCAAATCCTGAATCTTGGTGGATCTATTAAAAAAGTCAATCTTCTCACTCAATTACGGAATAAACCTGGTAGATAGGATTTCAATGTCTACACAGAAACCCGTTCTATGTCCTGAATTCCAAATGTTTTGGATTTTTGGGCTATTCGATTACAATCATCTTCCTAGTCTGAGTTCCAAAGCTGGTGACTAATTCATAATAAAGTACACCAGAGACATTCAGCTCAGGTTTGCCTAAAGTGATTTGGTTGTATCCTTCTTCAAAATCGCCACTTATCATTTTGACAACACGTCCTGATATATCCGAAATCTTGAGTGTTGCCTTCTCAGCATGTGGTAAGT
>JAHHJQ010000273.1 GCA_018680005.1 Bacteroidia bacterium
ACCTGGGATTTAGATCAAAAAGGAATTCGGTTTCCAAATCAGGAAAAACCCAAAGAGGCAACGGAAAGAGGCGGACGCGGAATCCTACCCGGAACCTATGAAGTAATGGTTGGTTATGACGGGGCAATTTCCCAACAAAGCGTCGAAGTTCTCGTCAATCCTAAAGAGCCTATCACATTTGATGAAATGAAACAGAAGGCCGACGCATTAGATCGATTTGAATCTATAATACAGCCATTCACTGATCGATTTGATCAATTGAGAGACGCCAAGAAATCCATTGAATTAATTAAATCAAGATTAACTGGTATTACGGATACTGCCCAGGTTTCATTAATTAAAAAATCAAGTAAAGAGCAGTTGGATAGTATTGAGGAAATATTTGAACGATTTCGCGGACCTGATAAGATTCAGGGTATTTATAATGATCCAAAATTAATTAATCGACAAATCAGCCAAATGAGACGTGCACTTCAGGATGTGTTATTTACTTATACCGATGCACAACTTCATCGCCTGAATGAATTGGAAAAAGTACTCGAACCGGAATTGAAATTAATAGATGATTACTTAAATGGTTCATGGCAGACTTATCGTAAGGTGGTAGAGGAAAGTAAGATTTCGTTTTTTTAGATGAAACGTTTATTCTGGCGCATATTACTAGGAATCGGAATCCTCGTTTTAATTGCCGTTGTTGCTGGTGGTATTCATGTGAATTCTACTGTTATTAAACTACCATCCGGTACGGACGAAATCATAGACCAGGTGATGCAGTCAGAAATTCCTGAACTAGTAAAAGGTCAATCCGGTCTTATCAGTAATGATGGAGTTCAGATTTGGTATGAAAGCATAGAACCTTCAGATTCAATATACGGTACGGTCTTGTTATTTATGGGGATCGGAAGCGATGCCCTGGCCTGGCCCGAATACTTTACTGATCCTATTGTCGAACGTGGATATCGGGTCATTCGATTTGATAATAGAGGCACTGGTATGTCAGACTGGGTCAAAGATTGGCAAGGAAAAGGAGCCTATTCTTTGGATGATATGGCTGCCGATGGCATTGCAGTTCTGGATACTTTAGGAATTGATCAGTTTCATGCAGTAGGTGTATCTCTTGGAGGTATGATCGCTCAGCAGGCCGCGATTAATTATAATGATCGGGTTTTAAGTCTTACCTCAATGATGTCATCAGCATATATTGAAGATCCGGAGTTGCCTGGAATATCCATGGACATTATGAAAAAATTCATCAAAATTGCCCTTCGATATGGCGTCTTGCCAACGGAACGCAATACAATAAAACTAAATGTCGCTGCCAGAAGCCTGCTTATTGGAGAAACGAAATACAATGTAGACATCAGAGGCATCACTGAAGAAGTATTGTACAATTTGCGAAATCGAAAAGGTTATAACTCGACCGCAACGCAACAACAATCTGCAGCCGTATCAGAATCCGGATCACGATATAGTTCTTTGAAAAAATTAAAATGTCCAACACTTGTTATTCATGGAACAACAGATCCGTTGATGCCTTTTGTCCATGGTAAAAAGACCGCGGAAATAATTCCAGGTGCAGAAACGCTATGGGTCGAAGGAATGGGACATGATGTACCCGAAATATTTACGGACACCATATTGACTCGAATTTTCAATTTTTGGGAGTCGAGTAATTAATAATTTATTGCACCAAATAAATATATAATCGCTTTTCTAAAAAGCTATAGATTTATTCTTATTCATCAATTAGTAATTTATAATTAACAATTAGTTCATGAATAGATATTGTCTGATTTATTTGTTTTCTATAACTATCATTTCTTGCCAAAGCATAAACCCAAAATCCCAAAACTCCATTTCGAAAGATCCACAGCTCGTTTACAAGGAATATCAACCATCTCCATCTGATTACATTATTTCCAGGTCAAAATATAAAGATCAGTTTCAAGGTTTTTGGCTGGGTGCTTGTATTGCCAACTGGACGGGACTGGTGACAGAGATGGACAAAATCGGAAACATTGGAGAAATAAAAACAGGTGATTTCTATACCAGGGAGGATTGGGGTAAAACGGACCAACCTAATATTTGGGATGAAGGTAAACCGAGTACATTGTCAGAGACCATTGATTTTGTGATCCGGGATACAAGCGAAATCTGGGGTGCGGATGACGATACCGATATCGAATATATGTATCAGCATCTGCTATATCTTCATCAGACAAGTTCACTTACAGGTCAGCAGATCAGAGAAGGCTGGATCAAACACATCAAAGCCGAAGAAGAAAACTATCTCTGGGTATCCAACCAACAAGCATATGATCTTATGCGCAAAGGAATGATCTCACCTACCACCAGCGACCCGGAGAACAACTCGCATTACGACATGATCGATGCACAATTGACCACGGAAATCTTTGGATTGTTTGCCCCTGCCAGACCGGATATCGCATTGAGCATCGCCAATCTACCCATTCGGACGACTGCTCGTCAAAATGCAGCACTGATTTCTGAATTTTATGTAATCCTTCATTCCCTGGCATCAAAGGTGGACCCTTCTCTGTCCATTAATCATAAAATCCAGTGGATGGCTGATCAGGCAAGAGTACACCTTCCAGATACTTCCTATACTGCGAAAATGTTTGATTATGTCCAACGAGCTCATCAATTGGGTTGGCCATGGGAACAAGCGCGTGATTCCATATACATAAAATATCAAGTCAACCAGGAAGACGGATACGATATCACTTCTCAAAATCTATATTGCAATGGTTGTTTTGCTGCAGGGATCAATTATGCAGCCAGTCTGGTTAGTCTTTTTTATGGTGAAGGGGATATTAAAGAAACTATCAAAATTGGTACGCTGACCGGTTGGGATTCTGATAATCCAACAGCGACATGGGGCGGTCTTCTGGGCTTTATGATCGGAAAAAAAGGAATTGAATTTCAATTCGGGAGTAACCTTTCCAACCAATTTCACATACATCGAACCAGGCAACATTTTCCAAATGATGGCATAGATTCATTTGAAAGAATGGCAGAAGAAGGTGTCTTTATTGTGGATCGGGTAGTTCAGGAATCGATGGGTGGTGGCGTTGATCTGGTAAAAGATGTTTGGTATATTCCCCAAGCTCAATCTGATTGATCCTTTCACTTTATACAATTTTTTATCGTAAGGATTAATTATTTATTCATTGTTTGAACATTAATAAATAATTCATGTTCAACCCTCACGTCCTGAATGAAGGGCTAATTAAACTCATTTAACCATTACCAAAAACTCATTTTAACATGAAAAATTTGAAATTCTTATCCACTTTATTATCCATCTTTTTCGTAGCAGTGTTTTTTACTTCGTGTTCTGAATACAGTGATTTGCATAATAACAAAGCCAATCGGTCAAATGTAGAAATGGAGGAAGCAAACCCTTCTGAACAGGAGGAACTTTCTGTCGTTGGAACAGCATTATCTGTAAATGCTGCAACCAAAACTGAAACTGAACCTGGTGAGTTTTCTACTTTGATTGCAGCACTTGTCTACACCGACCTAGTAGGGGCTGTTGATGCCTTCGGTCAGGTGACTGTATTTGCTCCAACGGATGCAGCTTTTGCTGATCTCGGGTTAAATGCGACTAACATCTCCTCTAAATTTGCAGGAGATGACGGAAAAGCGGCATTGAGCAATATCTTGCTTTATCATCTAAAAACCGGTCGACAAGCTTCAACTCCAGTCTTGAACAAAAAGCAAATTAGAATGGTGAATGGAGGATTTACATATCCGGATTCATCTTTACCTGGTTTAGAAGCGAATAATAGTACTGCTGGATTTGTATTGGATTTGATCGATATATCAGCAAGCAATGGCATAATTCACGTAATTGACGCTGTGTTATTACCTTAAAAACCAAAAGGCACAGTATTCTGATAAACCTACAAAACCGTATCGGTTATAACCGATACGGTTTTAAATTTTTGTCAATAATTATTGAAATTGTCCATTCTATCCAATAATGTGTTGTGATACACATCAGGTATACCATTGATGATTATCAATAGTCAAAGCCTTGGTCCTATTTATATTAGCCCTTGCTCTTAAGCTGAGCTCATGTCATGGTATGACCCTTATTCAAATGAAAAAGGTAATCTGCATACTTCCTGTATACCGTATTATATATGATTTAAATAGGCACCAATCCATTGCCGATCAAGCCATCGCTTTTGAAAGGTGCCTTGTATACCAAATTGATGTAATGAAAGAAGTATTGCTTTTTCTCAGTTTAATGATTGTATCATTTTCCACTTTTGGCCAATCACAACGAGTGCCAGAACTATCGGAATCACACTATCTGGAGCTTAATAAAAAACATAAGACCACCGCCAAAATTTTACTAGTCAGTGGGGTAGTTACAGCGGGTGCGGGGATAATGGTTGGATTGGACAACTACAGCCTGGTTGGTGGAAAATCGGGCGATGCAAGAACAGGTAATGTACTTATCGTATCCGGACTTTCGGCTATGGCCGTCAGTATTCCATTCTTCAGTAGTGCGCATAGACATAAAACCAGGCATCTGAAATTAAGTGCTGGGTATACGCAATTGTCCGTTATTGATCAGAATATAGATAGCTTCAGTAGCATGCCATCGGTGGGCATTCGTATAGATTTATAGGTTGAAGAAATATTATCTCAACCAGATCCTTGATCCGTTCACAATATCATTTTCAATAGACCTTACGTTATACCTCTTTGGATACCTGATTTTCAAATAAATAAATAAGTGAACATGGCAACATGAAGATGTATATACTGATCAGAGACGCAGTTCCGGACCAATTGGCACCTGTAATTGCAGCCCATGCATCATTGGCTTGCTACAAAAAGTTTGAGGATGATCCAGACATGCAAGAGTGGATGAATTCTATTTTTTATAAAGTGGTTTGCAAGGTTAACGATACTGAATTCGAAAAAGCACAGGAACTGGATAAATGTCTATCTCTCACCGAATCTTCATTAGAGAACAAGGAAGTATGCCTTGTCTTTTGTCCAAGGGTCGAATATCCCAGGTACTTCAAATTTTTTCGCATGTGGAAGCCAAATGCAAAATAGGCTTCCTCAAAACAAACATGCAATGACTCCCCTATTTGAGATTTAATTTGCCAATTCCTTTTTCAAGTATTGGTCAAGGAATTCGAGGACCTGCCCATAACCTTTGATCTGATTTTCTTTTTTCACAAAACCGTGACCTTCATCTGGAAATACGACATATTCAACATGTACGCCATTGGCTTTGACCGCCTCGACCATTTCATCAGATTCTACCTGGAGGACTCTTGGGTCATTCGCACCTTGGAGCACCATCACTGGATTTTTGACTTTATGTCCGTGGAATAGTGGAGAAATGTTGTACAACCTTACGCTATCCTGCGAATACGGATCACCCATTTCATTGTACAGTGCTTCTTTAAACGACTCCCAGAATGGTGGTATTGATTTTAAAGTTCTTAACCAGTTGGTCACACCGAATATATTCACCCCAACGTTGAATTCATCGGGCTGAAATGCCATCGCAGCCATCGTCATATAGCCGCCATAACTGCCACCGATGATTCCAATTTTTCCGGGATCGATATAGTCTTGTTTTTGCAACCATTTCTTACCCCATATACAATCTTTAAGGTCCTTGTCCCCATGATTCCGATCGTCCATTTTATAAAATGATTTGCCATATCCGCTACTACCTCGATTATTTACGGCTAAGATTGCGTATCCATGATTGACTAAGTATTGAATCAAAGGTGAATATCCTGTTCTGGATTGTCCACCAGGTCCCCCATGTACCCAAACCAAAGCTGGGACTTTGTTGCCAGAAGTCGCTGTTTGGGGTTTGTAGTAAATAGCCGGAATCTCAAGACCATCAAATGATTTGAATCGCACCACTTCCGCTGTGACCAGGTCATCGGCATTGAACTCGGGATTAAGCGTCTCAGTAAGCTGTTTGAGTTCTTTGGATTCAAAATTATAGACATAAATGTTGCTAGGTCTCTTGGATGTGCCAATGGTCAAACGGATTTGTTCTTCACTATCCGCTAGTCGCACTGCTACGATATCTCCATCCGGTACTTCTGGAAATCCAATCTCCTCACCCGTAGCGTTATCTAAAATAACCAGACTGTTCTTGCCATCTTCATTTATAGCAATGACGCGATATTTTTCATTTTCACTTAGGTAGCTGTACATCACGTCCCAGTCAGTTTCGTAAACAATCTTGCGATCTCCTGTAGCGATATCATATTCTACCAAATAAGCAAACTCTTTCCCTACATCGGTGATATAATAGAATATGTGTCCATTTTCACTAAATCCGGAACTGCGGTAGGATCCTGGTTCTTCAGATATTTCAGCCATCTTGTCCGTCTTTCTATCGTAAAGGAATAGCTGATTACTACTGGTTGTGATCGGTCGAGTCAGTGCAAAGATCCTTTCGTCATCGGAAATACCTGACATATCCATACCATCGGTATTCTTATAAAGCATTTCTGTTTCCCAATCTTCGATGCTCATTTTATACATATCAAAGAACCTGGGGTCTCTTTTTGTAGATAGATAGTACATGTGTTTTTTATCCTCACTCCATCCCGCAAACTGTGCTTTTTCAGCTTCTGTAGGTGTAAGATCTGTTGTTTCACCTTTCTCAGTCTGCAAATAGATATGATTGATTTCGTTACCGCCTTTATCTGCAGAATAGAGAATATCACTGGTGCCCGGCACATAATCTATCGCAAAAAATGATTCATTGTCTGAATTCGTTAGTTGCTTCTTGTTTCCGTCGGCAATATTAATTTCATATACATTGTAGATACCTGTTTCATTGCTACTTACAAGCAATTTGGTTTCATCGTTGGAATATGCACCACCCGCGACGTTGGTGTTGCTATAGAATTGCTCGATCGTATATTCCGTGACCGGAATAATTTCTTCTTGAGTAGCACAGGAAAAGATAAAGACCAATATCAAAAGGAGGATTTGCGGTTTCATGATTTTGTTGTATTTAGAGACAGATAATCACCCAAATTAGGCATTTATTATACCCTGACAAAAGCAGTCTTTGAATACCTTCTAATACCCACTTTAAAATGAATTACAGGAAACTCAGGATATTACTGATAACACTTCTCTTTCCAGTTTTTTGTTCTGGTCAAAGCCCGGATACGATTAGTGTTTTGTTTGTTGGTAACAGTTTTACATTCTTCTGGAATTTACCTCAAATGGTCGCCGCAATGGCGGAAGATCAAGGTGTTCCCATCATGACAAGACAGTCGACGATCGGAGGATCCCGCTGGCATCAGCATTGGGCAGGTGAAAGAGGTCTGAAAACGAAAGAAATTATAGCCAATGGCGATTTTGATTATATCGCCCTGCAGAATTACAGTAATAGTGCCATAGAGGATAAAGAAAACTTTATGGAGCATGGTCAGAAGTTTGCCGAATTCATCCGTTCCCATGGTGCAGAACCACTACTCTATATGACCTGGGCGTATAAGTCCAATCCTGCTATGCAGAAAGGTCTTACTGCCGGATATGAGCAATTGGCCAAAAAGATTAATGCGGAGTATGTTCCTGTGGGTCCGCTTTATGCCCAAGCACGCACTGAGCGCCCTGACATGGAGCTCTTCTTCGATGACAAACACCAATCCATGGCCGGGACCTATTTGATCGCTCTGGCTTTTTACAAAAAACTCAGTGGCGCATCGGTTTTGGAAATTCCGGATCGCATCATTACCACAGATAGATTTGGCGAAAAGCTTTACCTATCTATTATGAATAAAGATGATGCTAAGTATTTGAGAGAATTGGTAGAAGGGTTTCAGTTTTGAATGATTGAATTTTGAATGGGCGATTAGACGATTAGACGATTTTCTCACAGGGATTTCGGGAAAAGGACATTATCATTAAGTATATCGTAAATCAAGAGGAGCATCACCGAAATA
>JAHHJQ010000280.1 GCA_018680005.1 Bacteroidia bacterium
GTTATCGCATGTACATGTATATCATTTCCGAGTTTTCTATCTGACGCCAGAGGCAACAATCCTAGTTGGATAGCGGTGGCAAAACATCCCGGATTCGCTAATTTCGTTGTCTTGCTTATATCTTCTCGATTCAATTCCGGCAATCCATAGACAAACTCGTGCCGAGGGGATTTCATTCGGAAGTCTGTACTTAAGTCGATGATCTTGGTGGTTGACGGAATGCTATGTTCTTCAAGAAAGGACTTGGAGTTGCCATGCCCCCCACAAAGAAAGAGAACATCCACAGGAGGATGATCACTCAAGTCTTTAATAAATTTCAAATCTAAATCACCCACCAAATCCGTGTGTACTTCCGATATCTCTTTAGACTCCTGACTGTTGCTATGTGCAAATACAATCTCCGTATCGGTGTGATGAATTAGAATTCTCAACAATTCTCCTGCAACATATCCTGCAGCACCAATGATACCTACCTTTATCATTATGATTCTTTTTTCAATTGATGATAGATGTTGACTTGATTGGAAAGGATCTTTATAAATCCCTTTGAATCTTCTCCGGTCCATGCCCTGTTGACTTCTCCATAAGTGCCGCTTTTAGAAGCCATAAGATCATATTTACTCTCAATACCCTGCAGTTCAAATCGATACGGCAACAGTTTTACACCCACTTTTCCGCTGACATGTTTCTGAGACTTGTCAAAGAAAGCTTCAATATCATGCATGACAGGATCAAGAAATTGAGCTTCATGTAGCAAAGTGCCATAAGTCTCACTGAGGTGTTGCTTGAGCGCATATTGGTGTCTTGTTAGCGTATGTTTCTCCAGTAGCCGATGAGTTTCCAACAAAATCTTTGCCGCCGGAGCTTCAAATGCTACCCTGCCCTTGATACCCATAATGGTATCACCCACGTGGATATCCCTGCCGATGGCATATTGTCCTCCGATCGAGTTCAGCTTTTCGATTAAGCTTACAGGATCCATCACAGCCCCATCCAGAGCGAATGGTTCTCCTTTATCAAATGTTATTTCTATTGTCTGTGGCTTTTCTTTTGCCAACTGACTAGGGTATTCCTCCGATGGTAGCGGAAATTTAGAACCTGTAGTTTCTTTTCCTCCGACACTGGTGCCCCAGATTCCTTTATTTATAGAATATTCTGCCTTGGTAGCTGTCCATTCAAATCCGTGTTCATTCAGATAACGCACCTCCTCTTCTCTTGAGATCGTCAGATCTCTGATAGGAGTAATGACTTTGAGGTTGTTCCCCAGAACTGAAAATACGAGATCAAAGCGGACCTGATCATTTCCGGCCCCTGTACTTCCATGCGCTACGGCTTCTGCACCTACCCCATTGGCATATCGAACAATCGACTTGGCCTGAACAAATCTTTCTGCACTTACCGACAGCGGATAGCACTGATTCCGTAAGACGTTACCAAAAATAAGATACTTGAGACAAGTGTCATAGAGTTCCTGACGGGCATCAATTACTTCAAAAGAAGCGACGCCAAATGCTTTTGCCCTTGCCTTCATATCTTCAACATCCTGTGGAGTAAATCCGCCTGTATTCACTGCAACAGCATGGACCTCATAACCCAATTCTTCTCGGAGATAGATGCAACTAAACGATGTATCCAATCCGCCTGAATATGCTAAAACAACTTTCTTACTCATTTTCATTTCTTTTTGCCTGTGGAATGTTTGGTTTCATATTCTCCAATTCCTCTGCTGATTTCGCCAACATTGCCGTACAGAGACAAAGCTTGCGATCATTCTTTTCTAGGATTTCATAGTTTGCACAACTCTTGCACCCTAGCCAGAATTCATCATCATCGGTGAGTTTTTTGAAAGAGACTGGAATATATCCGAGATCACTGTTGATCTTCATAACGACATCACTCGTTGTGATACCGAACAACTTGGCTTTAGGATACTTTTCCCTAGCGAGCGCAACGGCTTGCTCTTTGATAGCTTTGGCCAATCCAAGTCCTCTGAATTTGGGTTTTACGATCAATCCAGAATTTGAAACATACCCTTCATTGCTAAAAACCTCGATATAGCAATAACCAGCGAGCTCTTCTCCTTGCAAAGCAACTATAGAGTTGCCTGCTCGGAATCGTTTGATCAGATATTCTGGTGATCTTTGTGCAATACCTGTTCCTCGATCCTTTGCCGATTCTACATATAATCCTGAGATTTCCTCAGCATATTTGATGTCTTCTTCTGTCGCTTTATAAATTTTAAATTCCATGTCGCAATACAGATCCCAGATCTGCAAAATTCAGTAATAAATAAAATAATTTAATCTAAAAATGAGGTGTTCATCCACCCTTATTGGATAATATGGAAATACATGCGCCCTAAGGGCGACGACGAGCATCGCGTCTGTTAACATCGCGTCCAAAAGAAAAAGACAAGTTATATGTACTGCCAGAAAGCATGTCGTAAAGGTAGTTCAATACACCTGATATCACAAAACACTCCACAAAATATTGATCATCAAGCTTAAAACTATTACGAAAGCTAATGATACCGTATTGAGTCCTTCTTGTGCTAGGCCAATACATAGGAGGCTTAAATTCAACGACTTATATTTCATTATGCAAAGCCCAAAAAGAGAATTGTGACAGAATTCAACAATCGGATCGATCCTTTAGTCATTTGCTTTGGCAGCTTGTTTATCCAGAAACTTTCGACGGATAACATCACCAATAGTCGTATCCTCGATTTTTGAGTCTAACCAGGATATCACATCAAAATAAAGCAATGACCTTCTTTCCACAGGATCCTCTGACAATTCAATGAGACGACTGCGTAATTTTTCAAATTCCGGTACAAGATCCTTAGGATCACGGAACAGTGCTTTTCTTAAAAAGCGAAGGATCTCTTTGAGGATCTGACTTTGATCATCCATTTTAGCGAGGAAGCGATATACACTTTTGACAAGATACTCCAGTAGATCATAATGCCCCATTTCGTAGTGCGCTACAAGATGCATGATCCTCGTAAAACATTGAATATCCTCTCTCAACGAACCAACCTTCATATTGATGATCTCATTGAGGTAGTCCAACGAAGTACTATGATCTTCAGCTCCAAAGTAGAGGCTCGCAATTTTATAGTAGAAAACCATGATCCTATGCTGATCCAAATGGTTTTTATACTTCTCCAGATCTTTTAAAATCTCAGGAATTTTACTCACCCCGTCATCAAAGCCACCCGACATAAAGTAGTTGTTGAGCTGCGCCGTTGTAATGAAGAGGAAGGACATGATCTGTGTATTGTTATCAAAATACTTTTCCTGCTCTTCCGAAAATTGAATAAGTTCATTAAGTGATGCTGTGTGTCTTTCATAGTCTCCCAAATAAAAAGAAGCCGCCAATTCATTATTATAGCCTCTCATCAGCATGGCGGGATCTTTACCTATAACCACAGGGTTTTCTTTCAGCAAATCGATCCACTTTCTTGAGTATCGATAACACAAGAGGAAATTCTGCAGAATATAGTAATACCAGACATATGAATGATACAAATACAACTTCTCGTAAAAGGTCAGCTCATTAAGTTCAAAATCGGGAATATTAGACTTAAAATACTGCTCTACGAAGAATCTGTCTTTCTCAGATTTAGCATGTCCCATTTTGATATACAACCCATACAATTTGAGCATCAGATTACTGAACCGAATGGTTTTAGAAATGACCTTAACTCTCCCTATTGACTCTTGTGCGAGCTCATCCGCTCTATTTGAAATACTGCGAGTAATATGTCGCGATTCTATCAATTTTTCAAACTCGATAATCTGGAGGTGTAAAAGATCTTCATGCGCGTCCATTGCGATTTTCTTTACACGATCCAGTGCCTTCAAGGCCGGCATATAGAGCCCTTTGTTATATAGAATTTTGGCAAAATCGATTTCCTCGCGGATTTCGATATCGATGTTTTTCTGTTTGTGAATTTGCTTGAGACTGGTCAATATCTGTCTCGACAGGTGCCTTTTGAGATTAGCCAATTGTGTTCTCTTGATATCGGGATACTTTTGAAAGATAGATTCCTCGTCATATTCTTTCATTTTGTCAATTGCATCAAACAATTGGATAAACTTAGCATTTTCACTACTTTCAAAACGAGTGGAAAAAACTTTGAAATTTCGTTTCTCCCCCTTGGACAAGGACTTTATCAGCCTGTATAAATTATTCTCTTTTGTCTTAGGCATTGTATTCGGAATGTCTAATTATTTATTGAAAATCAACGACTTAGATATTGCCTCTCATATCTAAAACTCGTATTCGATTTTTTAAATCACAACAGTCGCAGCCCACAAACATCTTAGCTTTAAAATTCTTCTGAATAACCAATTCAAGCATCGATTTATAACGGAAGTTAATTGGAGTTAAATGGCCAAAAAAACAATATTCGACAAAATTTGGGAAAAACATGTAGTCCATAGTCAATCAGGTTACCCTGACGTACTATATATAGACCGGCATTTTATCCACGAGGTAACGTCCCCACAAGCATTTTCAGGCCTTCGTGCCAGAGGAATTCAGGTTCACCAGCCAGGCAAAACCATAGCGACCCCAGATCATAATGTTCCCACTAAGGAACAGCACCTTCCCATAAAGGAAGAACTTTCCAGAATTCAAGTTGCTACCTTGAAAAAGAACTGTGAGGACTTTGGAGTGGAAATGTACGGACTGGGGCATGACAAGCACGGTATTGTCCACATTATCGGGCCCAATCTGGGTATCACACAACCTGGGATGACTATTGTCTGTGGTGATAGCCATACCTCGACCCATGGTGCATTTGGAAGTATCGCTTTTGGAATTGGCACGAGTCAGGTAGAACAAGTCCTGTCGACTCAGTGTATACTTCAGAACAAACCAAAGCGAATGAAGATCGAGGTTAATGGAACATTGTCACCAGGCGTATTTTCCAAAGACATCATCTTATATATCATATCTAAACTATCGGCTTCAGGCGGAACCGGATATTTTGTGGAGTATACAGGGAGTACAATACAATCGCTTAGCATGGAGGCCAGGATGACGATATGTAACATGTCTATTGAGATGGGCGCTCGAGGAGGTCTTATTGCCCCAGATGCAAAGACATTTGAATATATCAAAGGAAGAGAGTACGCCCCAAAAGGTGAAGCCTGGGACAAAGCACTCGCCTATTGGAAAACGCTATATACAGATGCGGATGCGGAATTTGATGAAGTCCATGTTTTTAATGCCGGGGATATAGCTCCGATGATTACATATGGCACCAATCCGGGAATGGGAATTCCTGTTTCTGATGCCATACCCGATCAGGCAATTGGCGCTTCATCAGCGGACATGAAAAAATCCCTGGACTATATGGGATTACAAGCTAACGAGAGATTGATCGATAAAAAAATTGACTATGTCTTTATCGGTAGCTGTACGAATGGTCGTATCGAAGACCTCCGCATAGTTGCAGATTTTGTCAAAGGAAAACAAAAACCAGAAGATGTAACCGTTTGGATCATTCCGGGATCAAAACGAGTAGAAGAACAAGCAAAGAAAGAAGGCCTGGATAAGATATTCAGAGATGCAGGATTTGAACTCAGACAACCAGGCTGCAGTGCCTGCCTGGGTATGAATGAAGACAAGATTCCTGCTGGCAAGTACTGTGTATCTACCTCGAATAGAAACTTTGAAGGTCGTCAGGGCCCTGGTGCTCGGACGCTACTTGTGAGTCCTTTGACTGCGGCTGCAGCTGCGGTAAGTGGAAAGATTCTGGATGTCCGAACACTCGTAAATCAATAACAAATCTATGGGATTAACTAAAATGACTTCGACATGTGTTCCTTTACCTATCGAGCATGTCGATACTGATCAGATCATACCGGCAAGATTTCTTAAAGCCATTGATAAAGAAGGTTTTGGTGACAACTTGTTCAGAGACTGGCGATATGACAAACTGGACAATCCGATTGATGGATTTGTACTCAACGACGAAACATTTACAGGAGAGATTCTAGTTGCTGGCAAAAATTTTGGTTGTGGTTCTTCCAGAGAACATGCTGCCTGGGCGATAGGAGACTTTGGATTCAAAGTGGTTATTTCCAGTTTTTTCGCTGATATTTTTAAGGGCAATGCATTGAATAACAACATCCTCCCCATAACGGTCAGCCAGGACATACTAGATAAAATTTTCGATGGTATCTTTGCTAATCCACAACTTGAGATTCATGTAGATCTCGAAAATCAAATGATGCGTGTTCCGGAACTAGGCATCTCGGAAGATTTTGAAATAAGCAAATACAAGAAGATGTGCCTCATGCAAGGTTATGATGATATTGATTATATCCTTTCTAAGAACGAAGAGATTAAGA
>JAHHJQ010000291.1 GCA_018680005.1 Bacteroidia bacterium
CAAAGGAAATGACCAATTTGATGAAATAATTGTCGAGGTAGGGCTTTCTAATGGCATCGAAATTGAATTATTGACCCAATTAGATACAGCTACTCAAGTTCGTGTTATGGCTAACTAGAGTTACCGATTCTTCTGCATGGCTTGTTCGAACGATGTTCTCTCTGCTGTGCCTGTAATCGTTTGTACACCTGCATGTACGGTCATATGATGTTTATGCGGCTCGGTCATCATGCCGCATTTATATAACATGTCTCTCATCGGGCCTCTGACACTGGCGACATGCAATTCTATACCTTGATCGAGAAGATAATTCTCGATTTCTTGTAATCCGTGAGCTCCTGAACTGTCCAAATCATGAATATTACCACAATCCAGCAAACAGTATTTAGGTTTTGTGTGATGTTCTGCGATATAGTTTTTCATTCTTTCTTTGAAATAGGAAACATTACCAAAAAACAATTGATCATCGAATCGAATGATGATAATTTCATCTACGGGTTCTACATCTTGAAAACGTTCTACATTCCTATAAAAAGGTGTATTGGGGATGTTGCCTAATTTGGCAGTATGCGGTTTGGTACTTTTGTATAGAACCGTTACAACGGAAAGCGCAACACCTGCAAAAACGCCTTCTTCAATACCTAAAACAAGTGTGATAACAAAAGTTGTCATCATCATTATGAAATCTAAGCGGTGGACTTTCCAAAGGTGAATAGCCTCTTTATAATCAAATAATCCGGTTACAGACTGAAGAATGATCGCTGCCAATACTGCCAATGGCATATAATAAAAGAAAGGTGTCAGGAAAATCAATGTCAGGGCAATGAGAATAACTGTAATTATAGAGGAAATCTGCGTGGAGGCATGGGCATCATGGTTGACAGCGGATCTCGAAAAACTACCTGATGTTGGCATAGCCTGAAATAAACTACCCAGTGTTTTCGAAATTCCAAGTGCGATCAATTCCCGATTGGGAATGACGATATGATTTTTAGTCTTCGCTTCTAAAACCTTGGCAATGCCGATACATTCAACGGTTCCAATGATTGCTACAGTCAGTACTGTGGGCAAGACAGCCAAGATGCTTTTTCGGTCTAATTCAACCATTTCAAAAGAAGGTAAACCTCTGGAAATATCACCTATGATAGAGAGTTCTTCCTGATCCCAACGAAAAAAATAAGTCAATGCTGTAGCAACAATAGCAACAAGCAAAGCAGCCGGGATTTTCTTATTGATATATCTCAAAAGATAGATGATTGCAAGAGAACCAAGACATATACTTAGTGTCAACCAATGGGTCTCATCAAGATGGCTAAATGCGTAGAGTAGGTATTCGGCGCTCGTCTCCATTCGAGGTATGGGAAAGCCAAATACATCCTTAAGTTGAGAAATGACAATGATTATGGCTGCGGCTGATGAGAATCCGGCAATTACCGGGTGCGATAAGAAATTTACAAGAAAACCCAGTTTGAAAATTCCTGCTAATATTTGAAGCACACCTATGCAAAAGCCGGTAAGGATCACATAAGTGATATATTCCGGACTAAATGGTTCTGCTATTGTGCTTATGCCGGCTAAAACAAGTAATGCCGAAACAGCTACTGGACCAATTGATAGTTGTCTGGAGGTTCCAAAAAGTGCATAAAGAAGAAGCGGGAACAATCCGGCATAAAGTCCATATATCGGCGGTACCCCAGCAAGCATGGCATAAGCCATGCCTTGAGGAATAAAAATCACACCAACGGTCAGGCCTGCAAATAGGTCGCGATTAAAATCAGATCGACCATACGAAGAAACCAGGTTTCCAAGTACAGGAAAAATATTTTTAAGATTTATCAATTTCGACATTTGTACAAATATCTTGAATTAGCAGATGTCTACATATTTCTGATACATACTATTTGCTAACAATAAATAATATCTACTTTAGAATTTTAATATTCATAACAGTTGTATGAGGTTTCTGTCAATTATTGTAATGTTTTTTATTCTTGGATGTTTATCACCTGATGACGGGTCGAAACCTGAAATAAAAGTATCCAAGAAGGAAGCTTATTCCATGAAATTACCAGGTCCTCGAAATTGTTTTTGGTCCAGAGGTCCTGTAAGCAAAGACCCTTATGCAAATATTGCCTATCCTGATGCCGGGGTGTTTTATTGGAGTGCCACCTATTCTATGCCGGAAGGATCCCAATTAGAATTGGAAGGGGAATTTCCGAAGTCCAGGTATATGTCGATTATATCATATGATGAAAAAGGCCGGCCGGTAGAGTCGCTCGCCGATTATCTAATCGTACCAGAAGTGGAAAGTGTAAACCCTTTTGTTGTTGGCAATTCAAGAGATAGTGAACATCGAAAGTATAAAGTGGAGATTGTAAATGGTGTACCAACGAATTTTAAGAAGGAAGGTATAAGACTAGAGGCTCCAAAACAAATGGAGGGGAGCGAACTTAAGACCAATGTTGTGAATACACTACATGCTCCGGCTTATGGGCCTGGTCAACAAACAATGCTATATAGGATTTATGTGAGAGACAAAGGTACGGATGAAACAGGCGATGCCGGTTTGCCTGTGCCTGTATTGACTTTATCGAATGGAACGGTACTGAGAGGTGATGAAGTTTGTTCAATCCTTCGTACGAACCAGATGTTGATGATAGATCCTGCTGCAGTCGCACTTCCAATGGAAGAGTATCTCGAGATTCTCGATCAACCAGGAAAACCGAATACCTGGCCTGCAACCAATCCTCCAACATGGTTTATTCAATATGACAGATCTTTCTTGCTAGGAATCTATACAGGGCAGATGCCTGAGTCACCAAGAAAAAGTACTGGTGGATTCTATCCCAATTTGGATAACAACTATGTGAGAACAATTATCAATAGAAAGCATGGAAAAGTATTTGTTTTGCGTGGAAAAATACCAAAGACCCCTAAAACATATCTTGGTGATGAAATCATGACTGCTGGAGATTTGGTTTACTGGTCTATATGTTCCAATCAGGGTTTTGCCAATACCAGGGTAAATGATTGTCTGTTTGATGAACAGGTGCCTGTAGATAAAGATGGAAACTATGTAATCGTCATTAGTAGAGCAGAGGATCGTCCAAGGAATGCCCGTCCTGAGTGTGGTTTTGGGTGGTTGCCTATGGCTGATGATGGAGATGGTGCTATTGATGAAGATGTGACGGTCGTCCAGATTAGGAACATGTTGGCTGATCCTAATTTTAAAGAAGCTATTCAGAATGTAACTGAAATAGGTACTGAGAAAGAAATCATGGGACCTTACTTGCCCCAATCATTTTACATGAATACCGCAGCCTTTGAAGTATTATTCCCATGCTGGCCTGAATTCTAAAATCTTATTTACTGCTATTGAACCATCGAAAACAAACAGGGGTATTGACATGTGTGGTATCTGATAGCATCTTGAGTTGGTAATCAGTACTTAATTCGTAGATGACAACTTGATCGGTATTCTGATTGCCAAGTACCACAAATTTACCGGATGGATCGATCTCAAAATCCCTTGGTATCTCACCAAAAGAACTTATTTGCTGTTGGATTTCCATTTTTCCATCGATATCAAGTGCTACACTCATAAGTGCGTTTTGTTCAGTATCACTGATGCCTCGCAGTGCAATGAACAATGCATTGCCTGAAGGATGAACTTTAATAGCTGAGCTGTTAATTACAGACTGAGCTTTGTCCTTTGGAATCTCAATATGCTCAAGAATTTCTAATCTATTTAGATTTGAAATATCAACCGCAGTCACAGAAGGTATCAGTTCGTTCAGAACATAAATAATGGATTCTGTAGGATGAAAATCAAAATGCCTGGATCCAAGGGATGTTCCTATCTCAAGTGAGTCGGTAATTTGCATAGAGCCATTTTGGTCGAGTTCAAATTTCAATAGTTGATCCGTACCCAGATCTGAAACCAAAACTATATTAGAATTAGGCAGCTGTCGAATCATGTGTGGATGAGAGCCATCCTGTCTGGGTGAAGATGGCGTACGTTTTATATTCTGATGAAAGTGCACCCTTTCTCCAATACTACCATCGGGTAATATGTTATAGGCCGCAATCGTTCCGCCTACATAATTGGCAACAAACAAAAACCTTGAATCATTACTAATGGAAACATGACATGGTGCATCACCCATACTCGAAACCCTGCTTATTCTGTGGCTTGTTCTATTCTCCAGATCATATCGATATGCCTCAATAACTCCTATGAAATCATCTGTGGCATCTGCTATTTCATTGACCGTATAAACAACCGAATGCACTGGATGCAGGGCAATATAGGATGGATTGACAGGTCCTTCGATTGTGAAATGTTTTTTGAGGGAAGGAGGGGATTCATTCCATTTCAAAATTTCAATACCCTTTCCCTTACCATCCACATGACCTTCTTTCTTGGTATAGGTGCCTACGAACAGATATTGATCTTCCATGTCTGGCATAGTTATTTTTTTTGGATTTGAACAACCATAAAGCACTATACAGACGGCAATTAGATATTTTAAATACATAAGATCTTGTCTAAACCTTTATAAATATTTGTTTTTTCCACATCCACCAAGCCACCAAACACAATATTGAAACCTTTATAATCGCATACATCAAAGAAGCATTCGTGGGATCAAGTATGGTCTTCAAGTTTAGATAAATCCATTGCTTGAGTACAACTGATTCCCCTTCAAAAGACAACGGAATCCTATGAGTGAACTTTGCAATTACTCCAGAAAGAATATATATAAACAAGGCATTCATACCCATAATCTTGAAAGGAGTAGCCCATTTAGAAATGAATTTGATATCCATGACCCAATGGATAAATGCCAGACAAGTTATTCCGATACCTCCAGTATAAAGCACATAGGAGCTGGTCCAAATGTTCTTATTTATTGGAAAAAACATACCCCAAACCAATCCTGCAAAAATCAAAAGTGTGCCCACTGCAAATAGTCCGTTTAGTCTTTTGTTAATGTTATTGCTTTGTTTAATCCAGATTCCGGTGAGTATTCCAATAATACTTGTACCCAGTGCAGGTAAGGTTGATAGAATACCTTCGGGATCCCACACTTCAGATTGACTCCATAGATGTCCGTTAAGTAAAGTTCGATCCAGCCAGGCTCCAATATTAGTTTCTGGGTCAAGATTGGGTGGGAACCCATCTGGGACTGGGATCCACGTCATCAATATCCAGTAAACGAATAATGCACCAATTCCGAAATAGGTGAGTTGACGCTTATTGAATTTTAGAAATAGAAAAGCTGTGATACCATATATGACCGCAATTCTTTGTAAAACCCCGGGTATTCTTAATGTACTGAAATTGAAACTTGGAATAAGATTGAGCAGGATCCCTATCAGGAAGATCAATAAAGTACGCCGGATAATTTTCTGTATGATAGGTCCATGATTGTCAAGCTGAGCTTTGCGTTTACCAATGGCAATGGCAATTGAGACTCCTACAATGAAGATGAAGAATGGGAAGATCAGATCTGTCGGCGTACAGCCATGCCAGTCTGCATGGAGTAATGGTCTATAGACATGATTCCAGGAGCCAGGATTGTTGACAAGTATCATGGCAGCGATTGTGATGCCTCGGAATACATCTAAAAAAACAAGCCTTCCTGATTTGACCATAATGAAGCTGAAACGGTCCTAAGATATCCAAAGTCTTCTCAAATCTGCGATACCACAAATAATATTGTGATCACAGTCCAATCTTCTCAGATCTGAGGTGTAAGAGCAGAGCAAAGAGGAGTATGATCCCCATGATAGTCCAAAACCAATAATATCCAACGGTGGCGACAAGTTGAAAACCAACTAATGGAGCCATTATGCTTGATAATCCCCATACCATCCAATACCAGGACATATAGGCACCTCTATTTTTTGTTGGACTTAAGT
>JAHHJQ010000297.1 GCA_018680005.1 Bacteroidia bacterium
GGTACAACTCTGTAATGTAATAGAGAAGAGTATATTGATAAAAATAATTATTCGCATAGTTCAGTATTGGATAGTACTTCTTGATTGTATACTTTGTATTGGGAGTATTCATCTATAAGCCTTTGAACTCCGGCTTCATCAATAGCTCTTTCTATTCCTTCATAAACAATTCCATAGTATTTGTATTCGGGATGACGCCTTGCATCAAGATTTCTTAATGCACGGGCAATAGGCTTTAAATAATAATCAGCTATAAATACATGGTCAGCATGATCTCGATAACCATTATAATGACGATAATATTGTAGATATTGAACAGTATTCAGTCCATTTGGAATCTGTTCGTTTTCCAAAGCAAGCATGGCAGCAGCATGAATTCCTTCATGAAGGATAGTCTCCGCCATTTCCAGTGCTGAAGCATTGGGATTAAGAAAAATAGTAATATGTTTCCCATTCGATTCTGTCGTCCATTCTGAACTTGTTCTTGTTGAACAACCTCTAACATTGTCTGATTCACATGAATCGAAGTTTAGATGATGACTTGTTAAGTCAGCAAAACTGCCAATCGTATTATTGAAAACGGAACTATTACCTTCTATAAACTTGTCATATAAGCATGTGAATTCTGGGTCGAATAACATCCTTTCTGGTATTATATTGTCGTAAGGATATGGATCATATAAATCATCTAAGATAGGTTCATTTATTGGTGATGATCCGGATGGATCAGAGCAAGGATCTAAACAATCATCAAATGCCACGATGGTTTGACATTGGGTTACGGAATATGAATATGGTTGATTACTACAGGTGCATCTTTCTCCGGGGTCATGACCTTTGCATGTACAAGGCACTGTATAGGTAGTAGTTGTGCACACAGAATAACTTCCTCCTCCTGATCCTGTGCTACTATCTGTTGAGCCACCAGAATCATAAATAGTTGAGCCTCCACCTCCACCTCCAGAAAAGGATGTCTCCTCACATTGGTAGGGATTAGATATTATTGGATTTTGTTTTGGGTTTTTGTCCAATTTAAATCTTTTGATTTTACCCTCAAAACTGGACATTTCGGCTTCTCCGCGATAATACGCACGAGCGAAATCCATATCCATCTTGTATCGCATTATATATGCTTCCGAAATATTACCAACATCATTTTTATATACTAATAGATTGAAAAAAGTATTCGGATGATATCTGTGCAATTCTATTCTGATGGCATATGCATGTCTATCTTTTTCATCATCATACAATTCAAGGATATGATCTTCAATTATCCGTTTGATTCGAAAGGATAATTTTGAACCATAATTATTCTCCATAAAGGAATTATGCGTCTCAATTTGTCTCTTAACATTGTCAATCACATCGGTTACATCAGAAGCATTGATAACCTTCACATTCGAAACATTCGTGCTTTCTTCTTGATTCTCAATAAGAATTTTGTCTTTCGATCGAAACCGATTATATCAGATCCTCGAATACTCAAGAAATCAAAAATTGAAAAAGTCTCGCCTTGTCGACTAAACAACTAATCGCCTATTCAACAGTTAAACTATTCAACAAAAGTCAATATCAAAATTCAATACTATCTTCGCCTCTTCTAAAATCAAAAGAATATGAAAATCATTTCCTGGAATGTCAATGGTATTCGTGCAGCGGTGAAAAAAGAGTTTTTCAATGAATTCAAGGAATTGGATGCGGACATCTTTTGTATCCAGGAGACCAAGGCACAGGATGATCAGGTAGCAGAGGCTTTGAGTCCCATTGATGGTTATTCGTTGCATACCAACCATGCAGTAAAAAAAGGATATTCAGGAGTATCGACATTGTCCAGACAACCTGTGATTTCTAATAGCGTCAATTTAGGTATCGAAGAACATGATCAGGAAGGACGAGTCGTAACCACGGAGTATGATGATTTTATCTTGGTCAATGTTTATGTCCCGAATAGTGGCAGTGGATTAAAACGCCTGGATTACAGGGCAGAATGGGATGCAGTATTTGCCAAGTATCTTTCAGATCTTCGAAAAAAGAAACCTATCATCGTCACCGGTGACTTCAATGTGGCACACGAAGCGATTGACCTTGCCCGTCCAAAATCCAATTACAATAAAACCTCGGGATATACACAAACGGAAATTGATGGCATGGATGGTCTGTTGGCCGTTGGCCTAAAAGATAGTTTTCGCGAACTGAACCCCGACAAAGTGCAATACACGTTCTGGTCCGTACGATTTGGTGCCCGAGCCAAAAATGTTGGCTGGCGATTGGATTATTTTCTTGTAGACGAACGTCTTATGGATCGTATCGAAGATTCATTTATCCTCGACCAGATCATGGGAAGCGATCATTGCCCGATTGGATTGATACTTAAATAGAATATTGGTTACCTTTTTTAATTTCGGTAGGCGTGTGGAAGTTCACCCTTCAGGGGGTTAGGGGGCTGGGAAGTGATCATTGCCGAATGATCAATGTTTAATGACAAAGGGGCAATGATGAATATTTCTGGGTTTTTAAGCCCATCAAAAATTCGTCATTAATCATTCGACATTTTTCACTGAACAGGATACTCGACTATATTCCTAGCCGTTTCGTACAATCGGATATGCAAATCCAGCTTGTCATCTAATTGTTCTCGTAGGAGGTTATAGATAACGATGACCATATTTTCTGCCGAGGGCTGTATTTCCTTGAAATCATCGACGTCGAGATTCAGGTTTTTATGATCAAAGCGATCTTCAATGTGTTCTTTGATGAGGTCTTTGAGATATTTAAGATCGATCACCATACCTGTGACAGGATCCACTTCACCAGTGACCTTTACCTCCATATCATAGTTGTGCCCATGATAATTGGGACTACAGCATTTGCCAAACACTTGTCTGTTCTTCTCTTCCGACCAGGAGTCTACCCTCAATCTGTGTGCTGCGTTGAAATGTGCTTTTCGGATGACAGATACTTTCATGTTGAGCTTGGCTTGGTCTGATTATTATGAGTGTTTTGAACAATAATAATACAGCAGAATACAACAGATGTTTATTGTCTGCGTACTTTGATATAGATTACTTTGAAAATCGTAATTTTAACTCAGCCAATAATGGCTTTTAATATATAAAGTGCAAAGGTAGTAGGAATATACGGTATTGGATCAGTTCTACCTTTTATGAAGAGCTTGATTATAAGAGAAGCATCTTGATAAATATTTGAATTTTAAGATTATAGGAAGTACAGTAATAGAGCTTCTAATTTGTGAAGATGGACAGCGACGAACTGGAAAGAGATAAGACATCTCTAATTGATACCGTGACAATAAAAGCAACATCGCACCTAAAGGTGATTACGATATTCAAATGACTGACTCATCATTAAGGAGTCATCATTGCTTAGCGCTAAGTAGCGATTCCCGCCGCCAGAGCCTTACAAATAATATATATCTTGAGATTTCAGGACATTCCTGGACATCGAATCCTTCTGGAAAGGTTTGCCAGGTTGCACCATACAAATCGGTTACCCCATACCATGCTGATTGCCGGCAGATCCGGATATGGTTCACTGGCAATAGCTCTGGCGTTGGCTCAGTACCTTACTTGTGAGCATCCAGGTGACGATGCCTGTGGGCAATGCAAGTCTTGCCGGCTCAACGCGAAATATACCCATCCGGATGTACATTTTTCATTTCCATTTATCAATAATAAAGCGCAAAAAAAGGAAACAAGCAATGATTATCTCACCGAATGGAGAGAGATGCTTCATATCCATCCTTACTTCAGTGTTTCGGAATGGTTGATCCATCTTGGTGGCGATAACAAACAAGGAAATATCAACGCAAAGGAAATCAGCAATATCAATGGAAAGATGTCCTTGAAGTCATTTGGAGGTGGTCGAAAGGTATTGTTGATATGGATGGCTGAGTATCTGGGTAGAGAAGGGAACAAATTACTGAAGCTGATCGAAGAACCACCCGAGAATACGTCTATCATTCTTGTAGCGGAGAATACCGATCGGATGTTACCCACTATTCTTTCGAGATGTCAGTTTTTCCCCATTAGCAAGCTGCATGATGATGAATTGCACACCTTTCTTAAGAACATTGAAGGTGATGGGGATGTAGATCTGGAAACAATTGTCCGTCTCGGTGATGGCAATCTCGGAATCGCAATAGGCCTGACTCAGGATGTCAATCAAGAGCTATCCCGGATCTTTAAAAAATGGATGCAATGTTGTTTCATTGGCAATGGTATTGAAACCATGAAGTTTATTAAAGAGCATGGTAATATGGGACGTGAATCGCAGAAAGCATTTGTGCAATATGGATTACATTTTTTTGGAGAATATCTGAGGTACTATGCCATTGGGGATGTGGACATTTTGAGATTGACTTCAGGGGAAAAAGTTAGTGTACAGAAACTAAGAAATAAACTGGATTTTGAAAATCTACAAAAAATCGTTGCTGAGTTAGAACGGCTGAATATTGCGGTTGACCGAAATGGTAGCTTCAAGATACATCTGCTCAAAGCGACGATCAGGATTCATCAATATTTCAGATCATCATATTCATCCCCGGCTTCTGCTGGGATAAAAAGCATCTAAAAAATGGGATGTGCAAGTTGTAGAACGAATAATGGGGTCCCTGGAGGCTGCAAAAGCAATGGACACTGCAAGTCGGGGGGGTGCAATAAACTGAACACTTTTGACTGGTTGAGTTATGAGGATGTTGTGGATGCCGAGCGGTATCCTTTCGTCGAGGTTAGTTTTAAGAAAGGGGCGAGCAAAAGATTTTATGGTAATCCAATAGGCAACAGAACCAACACAGGTGATGTAGTTGTTGTCGAAGCAGATAATGGCTTCGATGTTGGACAAATATCACTTAGTGGAGATTTGGTCAGGCTTCAGATGAAAAAGCGCAAGGTGAATGAAGAGACCATAAGACTTAAAGTTTCCAGGATAGCAAGCGAAAGAGATGTCGAGAAACTGGATTATGTCAGGTCCAAAGAGAAAGAAACCCTGGTCAGGGCAAGAGTGATTGCCCGATCTCTGGGGCTGGATATGAAAATCGGAGATATTGAATATCAGGCAGATTCTAAGAAAGCTACTTTCTTTTATACTGCAGAAGGACGTGTAGATTTTAGAGAATTGATAAAGCAGTATGCACGCGAATTCAGGGTAAAGGTCGAAATGCGCCAGATTGGTGCCCGTCAGGAATCATCCAGAATAGGGGGACTTGGTTCATGCGGTCGCGAACTTTGTTGTTCTACTTGGCTTACTGATTATAAGTCAGTTTCTACCGCTGCAGCGCGCTATCAAAACCTAGCGATCAACCAGGCAAAGCTTTCCGGTCAGTGTGGCAGATTGAAGTGCTGTCTGAATTATGAACTGGATACCTATATGGATGCCTTAGAG
>JAHHJQ010000326.1 GCA_018680005.1 Bacteroidia bacterium
GATTTATTGCGACTAATGACGCTTTGAATTTGGTTAGAATATACTTTGCATCAAGCGATCAGCGATGGCCACCAAAACCGGGAATTGTAATCCCTGAGCTAAGAAAAGCTTTGAGTGAGGGGTGGAAGTTGTCCTATCATTTGCACAATCATTACAATGAACCTGAAGATGACTATATAGGTGTGCTGGCGCCCAGTCTTGCGGACGCTCAATACTTCAAAGCTTTGAGAGAAAGCTTTGACTTAAAGTATGCTTTGGTCACCAATGGATTTCATACCGTAGAGATAGACGCGGAAGATTTTGACCAATTTGAATCTCATTAATATGACAATGGTCAATACATATTTTCATCACTTTTTATTGACCATACTCATAGTACTTCTTGCTTCTATTCAAAGTCTTGCCCAGGAAGATATTTCCCAGTTTTACAATATCTCGGCCTCTTCATATAATGTCGAAGAGGATAAAGTAGCTATTCAGGGATATGACCTTATCGCATACCATACCACGCGTAAAGCACTGCCAGGATCTTCAGAATGGTCGTATTCATATGATAGCATCCTCTATTACTTTGTTAGTGCAGCACATAGGGATTTATTTGCTCAAAATCCGGCAAAATATCTTCCGGCTTATGGAGGATATTGTGCTTATGGCGTTGGAATGGATATCATACCGGGAAAATATATGCCCGGTAAATATCCGATCGATCCAAAATCATTTAAGATTATCCAAGACACACTTCATCTGTTTTATAACGAACCGGAATTCAATGCACTGGAATATTGGGATCAAAATAAAGCCAATTTAAAAGTAAAAGCAGATGAGCGATGGGGCAAAATACCCTCCAACAAGCGCAAGAAATAAAATGGAAAATACACTAATCGAAAGTTTGAAAACTCTATTCAATAGAGATTTAAAAAAGCTCAAAAAAGAAATTGAGGCATACCAGGACGAACAACATCTTTGGATTACAGAAAAGAATATTAGTAATTGTGCGGGAAATTTGTGCTTGCACTTGATTGGAAATCTGAATGCCTTTATCGGGGCAGAGCTAGGGAATTCCGGATATGTGCGTAAAAGAGATCTTGAGTTTTCTCAAAAACGCGTTTCCAGACTGGAAATGCTCCTTATGATAGATGACACAAAGTCGGTGGTTGAAAAGTCGCTGAATCAACTGACTGCTGAAGATTTGCTAAAAGATTTTCCACTACAGGTTTTCAATGAGAAGGTGAGCACTTTACATTTCCTTTTACATCTTTCAACGCATTTTAATTATCATCTTGGACAAATCAATTATCATCGAAGACTTTTAGATTGATTAATTATAATATCTACTTGCCTGAATAGCGTTGACCGTTTTTACAATCATTAGTGTTCTGGAGAACAGAATATAATATCCTTGTCAATGAAGAATGCCCGCGAATTAAGAATAATATTCTTAGTTGTTTTCTTTTCATTCATTCTGGTAAAGGGTTATCTGAAAGATGATATACTAGAAAATGATCCTACTCTAGCATTACAAGTTTTCGTGCTTTCCTATCCAAATTTTTGTGAAGCTGTACTTGGGAGTTTTGTCCTCGTTGGAATTGGGCTGGTGATCAATAAGCGATTTATTCCCAAATCCAAACAGGTCAAAAATCAGTTGATTTATACTTGGGCCATCGTTCTGGCAGCTGTCTATGTTATTCTTCAAGAATTTAAAATACATAATATCGGAGGTGACAATGTATATGATCCATATGACGTATTGTTTTCAGTAATCGGTATAGGAGTAGCGTATATTTCAATTCATAAATTCCAACCATACATTGGCTGATAATCTGATCCAACTCAAGAACAATGGGATATATCACTGAAATAAGAAAGAAAATTGGTCATGACAAGATTATACACCCGGCAGCAAGAATTCTGATCGAAAATGACCAGGGAGAATTTCTTTTTGTACAAAGATTGGACAATGGATTATTAGGATTACCGGCTGGCTCTATTGAATATGGAGAGACCATTGAACAATGTATCCGAAGAGAAGTGAATGAGGAATGTGGATTGCAAATTGATACGCTGACGGTTATCGGCATTAGTTCTTCCCCAACTTTGGAAACGGTTGTCTATCCTAATAAGGATCAAGTTCAATATTTCAGCATTGAGTTTTATTCTAATCAATGGAGTGGTAAAGTACAAATCAGCGACAAAGAAGAAATTCAGAAAGCAGAATTTTTGCCAAGTAAGTACTTGCAAAGTCTTCCTCCCAATGAAATCGGAATTGTAGAAAGCCTGGCATACTATCGCTCTACAGGGCAAGTCCTTTTGAAATAGCTATCTAACTTATCCTTCAAAAGCAGATAGTCCGTTATTTTAGTCGCTTCTTTCTAACCTCAATTCTCATATCGAATGTATACTAAAAAGGTTTTTGGTGCCTGGGACATGGCCAAATGGACACGTTTTGATACGTATCGTTTTCTGATTTATTCTATCATCATAGTAGCGCTATATCATTATTTCAAAGTTTACTGGATTGAATTGCCATGGACTCCGATAGCATTGATTGGTACTGCAGCTGCATTTGTCATCGGTTTCCAAAATAATTCAGCATATGGCAGGATCTGGGAAGCCCGCAAGATCTGGGGCGGTATCGTCAACACCTCTCGGACATTTGGTATGTTCCTCCAGGATATGGTCACCAATGAACACGCCGAAATTCCACTTTCAAAAGAGGAATTACACCATGAAGTGAAAGCCCTCACCTATAGACACATCGCCTGGATGACTGCACTGAGACATGCTATGCGACAACCCAAACAATGGGAACATGT
>JAHHJQ010000343.1 GCA_018680005.1 Bacteroidia bacterium
TACCTATCTCAGATTGAATACAGACCAGCAGCAGCACTTTTATATGTTGCGCGATGAGGAAACAGAAGTGCCGAAAGGTCTTCAGGAGGCCTTTAAAAGTGGAAATATGCTACAAGATATCTTGGTGAGTCAGTATCAAACCGGTAAGTCTGGCAATCAAATATTGCGTGATGCACTTGCGGAAGCCAAGGAGAAGGGAATCCGGGGATCTATTTATACCCATCCGATCGGTTTTCATGGTCATGCCGCTGGTCCAACCATTGGCATGTGGGATAATCAGGGCGATACGCCGGGGAAAGGGGATTATCCATTATATCCAAATACCGCTTATTCGATTGAACTTTTTGCTGCGGGTGAAGTTCCGGAATGGGGCAAGATCGTGAGGATCATGCTAGAGGAAGATGGTTGGTATGATGGTTCCGGGTTTCATTTTCTTGATGGCCGAGCCAAAGAAATTTATCCAATTCCAAGATAGCATCAGCTTATTTACTGTAATCCACAAAAAGTATTATGAATAAAAAGATCCTCGTCTTTGGAGCTAGTAACAGCTCGACATCCATTAATCAGAAATTTGCAATGTATGTTGCTCAAAAATTGGATGGTGCAGAAATACATGAAGTGCGTATTACCGATTATGAACTACCCATGTTTGGCGTGGATCTGGAAAAAGAAGTTGGACGACACCCATCGGCTACTAAATTTCTTGACCATATCTCAGTTTGCGATGGTATTATCCTGTCACTTGCTGAACACAATAGCAACTATACTGCTGCCTTTAAAAATCTGATCGATTGGTCCTCTCGGATAACGGGCAAGATTTGGCAGGAAAAACCAATGCTGGCTTTGAGTACATCACCAGGTAAAAGAGGCGGCGCCGGTGCAATGAATATCTTGCTGAATACAGCGAAATACATGGGAGGCAACATCGTTGCACATTTCTCCTTACCTGCTTACAACCAGGCATTTGGCGAAGATGGTCACCTCGCGGATGAAGAACAAAGAGAATCACTGAAAGCACAACTCAGAATTTTTAAAGAGCAAATTTCTTAATCATAAAGATGGGAAACGTCCCGGCCTCGTTCGGAAAGATAGTGGTGCCACAAAAGAAATGAAGCCGTGGTCCGATAGGGTGCCCAAGATTCAGATTTTAAATAAACTTCTTCAGACGACTGAATATTCCATAGCTTTTTGACTGCATTGTTCAGCGCCACATCACCTTTTGGATAGATATCCGGTGATCGCAATGCAAAGATCAGATATACCTGAGCTGTCCAGGGGCCAATACCAGTTACCTGGGTAAGATGGTCAATAACTTCCTGGGGTTGTTTTTCAGATAGATAATCAAGTATCAGATCACCATTGATCACGGCATTAGATAGCGCATGTAGATACCTGGCCTTTTGTCGACTCACATAACATGCCTTCATTTGCTGTTGGTCGAGCGATAGGATGGAATAAGGAGTAATCTCATTCAATTTTGTCTGAAGTTGTCGCCATGCTGAAAAAGCTGATTCTAGCGAAACCTGCTGCTCAAGTATGATTCTACAGAGTGTCGCAAAGCCTTCATCGCGAATCCATGCATCGGGTAGTCCATGTTTCTCAATGACAACTTTAAATATTGGTTCGATCGCTACGAGGCCACTAATCGAAGGAGATGAAAGAATAAGCACATCCGAAAAATAGAAAAACCCTCCCGAATTTCTTCGGAAGGGTTCTTTTCATTTTGGTTTTATCTGGGTGAGCTTTTATGACGGTTGCTTTATTTTGACTCTTATCGTTTTAACTTCATTCACCTTGACATCGACCGGTTCTACTTTCTTGAAACTCAATCTATTCTTAACGATTGATTCAAATGCATCACTTTCTGTGTTTACAGCGAGAACAATTAACTCGTTTCTTGAATTAATAAAAAACTTAACATCTGCTTGATAAACTTCGCCTTCAGGTAATACAACTTTCTTCATGAGTTGGGCGATCTGCTCACCTACTACGGTTGCCGGTTCAATGTCTTTTGCATTCAAATTAACAAGTCCGACTGCGGCTACAAACAATAGCGCTAATAAAGATTTCGTAATTGCTTTCATTTTTGTACTGGTTTAAGTTTAGTTAAGGAATACGAACATTAGAAAGACAGGATAAGAACGGGATAGTTGTATCTATGTTGGATGAAAAACGCCAATTCCGATATACGTATGATTTTTATCGACAAACAATATTATTTGGCCTAGAAGCAGAAATTTGAAGCTTTAGCAAATTTATATAACGTTAAGGAGATGTTATCAAAATATAAATTTGCAATAAATGGAATCAAAAAATTTGATTTTTTAGGTCTTCAATAATTCAGAATAAATCATTTCAGACACGCCGATAAGGTTTGTCCTGTGACTATCTTATACTTGTATCTTCTTTTAGCATAAGCTTAGCATTCATCTTGGATCAGACCACTGTATTAGTAAAAAGACCGATTATACGAAAGATCGTCTTGTCACCTTATATGGATTTATTTGGTGCTCTATTGGTCCTGGTCATCAGCCTTGTTCGAAGCTTTCACACCACCATATATTATCAGGGTGCTATTCAGTTTGATATACCTCTGGATCAATTGTGGACTTATTTTATGGAAGGGGCTTATCCGCTCGGAATACTGTCTACCATAGGAGCGGTTTTTTCATTGCTCTCCACTCGACTTGTGGGTAAGCAAAACAACTGGGGCAATTTCATAGGTATTCTCACGACCATCAATTCAGGCACCAATGACTATCTATTCGATAATCGTAGTGCAGTGATCACGTATCCCTTGACTTTTATGATCACCACTTTTGGGACTTACAACTGGACCACGGGTATCAAGCTTAGAGACAGGGATCGCGGTTATTATATCATTCTTTTTGTAAGTATGGTGGTTGCTTATATTCTTGTCTTTTTGGGATTTCATCTTTTTGGAGGACGTCAGGATTGGTTGTTTGCCAATGTGGTTGCCATCACATTTGGTCTTTCGCTTGGGGCTAATGTCCTCAGTGCATTAAAATATAAGGAGACCTGGTGGAGCTGGGTGATCTATAATATCGTTCAACTGGTAAAGAATGCATTGCAGGCCAATCTGGCCAACGTAGTGAAGTATATTTTCTACCTGTTTAATGCAGCAATTACTTTAATCGATTGGCGCTTCAACGGAGATCGACTTGGCGAATCAGATTGAATTATTTCCAAACCTGAATTCAGCCTATTATTCAGTAATTTCGTGGACTTTCGCTTAACTAAATCCAAATTACTCCATGAAATCATTGCTCTACACTTTGACATTCGCCCTGGTTGCTTTGAATATCTACGCCCAGGAAGAGGAAATGCTCAAGCTTCCAACTGACGAAACTGTAGTTACGACCCACCAGACCACCATCCAAGGTCAACGCATATCTTATACAGCTACTTGTGGTACACAGCCAGTCTGGAATGAAGATGGAAAACCCATTGCTTCTTTGTTCTATACCTATTATCAAAGAACCGGAGTAGGGAATGTTGGAGAAAGGCCATTGCTGATTTCATTCAATGGTGGACCGGGTTCTGCATCGGTTTGGATGCATGTGGCCTATACAGGTCCTTATATCCTAAAAATTGATGATGAGGGCTATCCAGTGCAGCCATATGGCATTCGTGAAAATCCACATTCGATTCTTGATGTGGCTGATATTGTCTTTGTCAATCCCGTGAATACGGGCTATTCAAGAATTCTTGATAAGGAGACTGACAAGAAGACTTTCTTTGGTGTGAACGCAGATATCAAATACCTCGGAGAGTGGATCAATACTTTCATTACAAGAAACAACAGATGGACTTCACCAAAATACCTGATTGGTGAAAGTTACGGCACCACAAGAGTGAGCGGTCTAGCGCTTCAGTTGCAAAATGCGAGTTGGATGTATCTCAATGGCGTGATCCTGGTTTCACCAACAGGACTTGGGATCGATAGAGATGGACCTGTTGAGATGGCTAATCGTCTTCCATATTTTGCGGCAGCTGCCTGGTATCATAAGGCTTTGGATCCGGCACTCCAATCAAAAGACCTTCTCGATGTCCTGGATGAAGCAGAAGACTATACCATCAATGAACTGATCCCGGTCATGGCGAAAGGAGGATTTGTAGATACCGCTGAAAGAGATGCGGCAGCCGAGAAGATGGCTTATTATTCAGGAATAAAAAAAGAGGTGATCCTTCAAAACAACCTGGATGTCTCCACACGATATTTCTGGAAAGAATTGCTTCGAGACAAAGGGTATAATGTCGGAAGATTGGATTCAAGATATCTGGGTATTGATCGGAAAGAGGCCGGAACTGGCCCTGATTATAGCGCTGAGCTCACTTCGTGGCTACATTCCTTTACACCAGCGATCAACCATTACATGCGCAACTATCTGGACTACAAGACGGATATCAAATACAATATGTTTGGTCCGGTCCGTCCCTGGGATCGATCCAATGACAATAGTGGCGAAAACCTAAGACAGGCGATGGCACAAAATCCGTATCTTAATGTGATGATTCAATCCGGCTACTATGATGGCGCAACCACCTATTTCAATGCGAAATACAATATGTGGCATCTGGATCCAAGTGGTAAGATGAATGATCGCATAAGCTTCAAAGGGTATAGATCCGGACATATGATGTACCTCAGAGCGGAGGATCTCGAGGCAGCCAACGAGGATATTCGGCTGTTTATTCAAAATACATTACCAAGTGAAGGTAGCCCTGCCAAATATTGATTAAATGTCTGGCATAAGCAATTGCATCAATTATTCGTTAAACAGAATGCGACAATCGACAAACGGTTTGTTCTATTCCATATGCAAATAATACCTTCGACCATTCAACAATTGATAATTCATACAAATCAAAAAATATGAAGAATATCCTACTCGTCATTGCAGCTTTGGGACTATCCCTAACCATATCTGCCCAGCAAAATCCGGAAGCCAAACACGGTTTCAAATTTGAGCAACTCGGTACCATGTTACCTTCTCCCAATGCCTATCGCGGAGCAGATGGTGCTCCCGGCCCTGATTACTGGCAGCAGAAAGTGGATTACAAAATAGAATGTTCACTGGATACCAAAGAACAAAGACTAGACGGATCAGAAAGGATTACTTATCATAACAATGCCCCAACAACCTTAAAATTCCTATGGCTACAGTTGGATGAAAACGAGCATGATGCCCACAGTGAAAAACATAAGTTCAACGCTAGCAGGATAAGGGATAAAATGTCCGAAAGAGCACTTCAATACCTGGAGCCCTGGAGAGAACAGGAGAAATATGGTTGTAAGATAGAGTCATGTAAAGCCACCGACGGCAGTGACCTGAAGTATACAATCAATGGGACTGTCATGCGTATAGAGCTACCAGAACCACTCAAGACGGGAGAAAAGTTTGAATTTGATATTGACTGGTACTACTACCTCATAGACAGAATCAACAATCCTAGTGGTGGTAGAGGTGGCTATGAGCACTTTGAGGATAATGACAACTATATCTACACCATCGTACAGTGGTTCCCAAGACTATGTGTATATAGCGATGCAGATGGATGGCAGAACAAGCAGTTTGTAGGACGTGGTGAGTTTGCTTTAGAGTTTGGAGACTATGATGTCAAGATGACAGTACCAGCCGATCATATGGTTGGATCTACCGGTGAATGCCAGAATTATAAGGAGGTCTTGACGCCTACACAATTAGCAAGATGGGAACAAGCACAGAATGTAAAAGAACCATTAGAGATCGTTACCCTTGCCGAAGCCAAAGCGATGGAGGAGCAAAAGCGATCAAATAAGATGGTTACTTGGCATTATAAGGCGGAGAACGTAAGAGACTTTGCCTGGACGGCTTCACCAAAATTTGTTTGGGATGCGATGCCACATATAACTGAAGAAGGTAAAAAGGTAATGTGTATGTCCTATTTTGCAAAAGAAGCCTATCCGATCTACAGTCGTTACTCTACCAAAGCAACCAAGCACACATTGGATGTCTACTCACGTATGACTTTCCCTTATCCTTATCCGGTTGCCATTTCAGTGGAAGCTGACAATGGGATGGAATATCCAATGATATGCTTCAATCCCGGTAGGGCAGAGGAAGATGGTACTTATACTGAAAGAGCAAAATATGCAGCATTGACTGTGATTATCCACGAAGTAGGTCACAATTATTTCCCGATGATCGTAAGTAACGATGAACGCCAATGGGCATGGATGGATGAAGGAATCAACAGCTTTCTACAATTCGTGGCCGAGACAGAATTTGATGCAGAATACAAACATTTTTTTACTGCACCGATGGATATCACAGGGTACATGAGTCGTCCAAAAGAATCGCTTGAACCGATCATGACGAATAGCGAGAACATCAAAAACTATGGCTCCAATGCTTATAACAAACCAGCTGGTGCTCTGAATATTCTTAGGGAAACGGTTATGGGCCGTGAGCTTTTTGACTATGCATTCAAGGAATACAGCAACAGATGGATGTTCAAACATCCGGACCCTTCAGATTTCTTTAGAACAATGGAAGACGCCAGTGGTGTTGATCTGGATTGGTTCTGGAGGGGATGGTTTTATGGAACAGATGCAGTAGATATCTCACTCGATAGCATCAAATGGTACAAGGTCGATTTACAAAATGATCCGGAACCGGAGGAATATTCAAGAAACTACCCGATTCAAAAGCCGGCAGAAAAACCACACATATCCAAACGACGCGTTGCTGAAGCTGGGATGGCGACAGCTGTAGATAAAGATCCCAACCTCATAGACTTTTATAGTACCTACGATCCTTGGGCCGAGGGAGATACAATGGTCACCTTGTCTGGAACCAGATATGCAGAATCTTTTTCCAAAAAGGAAAAGAAGAAAATGTTCAGTGATAAGAACTACTACGAACTACACTTCTCTAACAAAGGAGGCCTGGTCATGCCGGTAGTGCTGGAGTGGCAGTACAAAGATGGTACGACAGAAATAGAAAGAATTCCGGTCAATATCTGGAGAATGAATGAAGAGAAGTTCTCTAAGGTATTTGTCAAGGACAAAGAAGTAAAAGGTATCGTAGTTGACCCATATGGAGAGACTGCAGATATCGATCTGGAAAATAATAATTGGCCTGTAAAGGAATTACCATCCAAGTTCCAGGTGTTCAAAGCCAATAAAAACAATCCGGTAGACAACCCAATGCAGAAGGCAGCGAAGAAGAAGGTGATTCGGCCGTAGGTGTCGACGTTCGCCTCCGGTCCATAGCAATATTGTCGATCGTCCATAGCCAATTTTGAGCAGCTCAACAACTCATCGCCTCGTCAGTGGGTTGGCCTCCCCTTTGAGGAGGTGGTTCCCACTCTGGGAGTTAGGGGGCTGAGGGGCCAGCCTGGGCCTCATAGTCCATATCCAAATCTTACTTTTCTATTAAAATCTGCATATCGCACCCTCTTTCTTATTCATCATCAATATCTTAGCTATGAAGCATACATCAATCCAATTAGCATAAGTCATGCGACGCCGACAATTCATTAAGCAATCTGTAATAATAGGAGCTGCCTCGGCCTATCCATTCATATGCAAATCCGCAATCCCAAAGAAAAAACTAGGCGTGGCCTTAGTAGGACTGGGATCCTATAGCACAGGTCAACTCGCTCCTGCATTACAAAAGACGAGATTCTGCGAACTGGTCGGTATCGTGACCGGTAGTCCGGAAAAGATCCCCAGGTGGCAGCGTCAGTATAAGATCAAAGACGCGAATGTCTATAACTATGAAAACATGCATCGCATCGCTGACAATAAGAATATCGATGTCATTTATATCGTCGTGCCTACCGGTTTGCACATGAAGTACTCAGTGATTGCTGCGAATGCAGGAAAACATGTTTGGTGTGAAAAGCCCATGGCTATGACTGAGGAAGAATGTCAAACGATTATCGATACCTGTAATGCAAATAAGGTGAAGCTTTCGATCGGCTATCGGATGCAACATGAAAAAAACACAAAGCGAATCATCGAATTCACAAAGAACCAATCCTTTGGAAAAATCGAATCCGTGATTGCAGAGGCTGGTTATCGTGGCGGTGGAGGTACAGGATGGAGATTCCAAAAAGCGATGGGGGGCGGTGCCATGTATGACATGGGCGTCTATACGGTTAATGGTGCCAGGTATGCCACACAAATGGAGCCTTTAGAAATATCTGCACAGCATATTTTAAATCGTCCCGAACTTTTCAAAGAGGTGGATGAGACTACCAAATTTACGATGCGTTTCCCTGATGGAGTGGAAGCTCTTTGCCGAACAAGTGTGGGTGAAAGCTTCAACCAACTGAAAGTCAACGCTTCAGTAGGCTGGTACGAGTTGAGTCCAATGCAATCCTACGATGGTGTTGCAGGAAGCACAAGCGATGGCCGCATACTGAGTGCCATGGAAGAAGACCAGCAAGTCGTCCAGATGGATGACAATGCACGCGCAATCCTGAAGGATATGGATGTCCTGGTTCCGGGTGAAGAAGGACTGAAGGATATCCGTATCGTCGAGGCTGCATTTCAATCAGCAGCGAATAATGGAGAATGGATTCGCCTCCAATGACCAGAATTAATAACTTCAGGAGAAGTTATCCCAGCTTGAAATAAAAAATATGGAAAACCAACAGCCTCAACTCAAGAAAACATTGGGTCCCCTCATGTTGTGGGGGCTAGGAGTAGGATACGTCATTTCAGGGATGTATTTCGGATGGAATTTGGGGTTGGAGAAAGGGGGCACTTTGGGATTGGCCATCGCCACTGGATTTATCATTGTGATGTACCTGACTTTTACTTTTAGCTATACTGAGCTTGCATGTGCAATCCCAAAGGCAGGAGGAGCATTTGATTATGCTTTGCGAGCATTGGGTAAAAATTGGGGATTCCTGGGTGGAATGGCTCAGAACATTGAATTCATTTTTGCCCCTCCGGCGATCGCTTTTGCCATTGGCGCCTATCTCAATCTATTTATACCTACAGTTCCGATCATTGCAATTGCTATTGTCGCTTATCTGATATTCACCGGTCTCAACATATATGGTGTCCAAGCTGCAGCTTCTTTTGAATTGGTAATCACAGTATTGGCAGTGTTAGTATTGTTAATTTTTGCTGGAGCTACAATTCCATCTTTTGAGTGGACTAATCTTGAGAAGAATGCTTTACCCAATGGCATCGAAGGAGCTTTTGCGGCATTACCTTTTGCAATCTGGTTTTTTCTGGCCATCGAGGGAGTTGCAAACGTTGCCGAAGAGACGATCAATCCTCAGCGAAATATTTTGATTGGTTTTGGCTCAGCCATACTGACACTGGTGGTATTGTGCCTTCTGACCTTTGTGTCATCTATTGGTGTATCAGGGTGGGAGACTATAGTGTATACAGAAGCCGGTGCGGAAGCCTCTGATTCACCACTTCCTTTAGCTTTGAAACATATTTACGGAGAAGGACATTGGCTATATACCTTGGTGACATCAATTGGTCTTTTTGGATTAATCGCCTCGTTTCACGGAATCATACTCGCAGCTGGACGCGCTACTTTTGAGTTCGGAAGAGTGGGGTATGCACCAAAGATATTGGGAAAAATCCACCCCAAATTTCGAACACCGAGCAATGCATTGATCTTCAATACGATCGTTGGTATCATTGCTTTATTTACTGGAAAGACAGGGGAGATCATAACTATCGCATGTTTTGGCGCCTTGACGCTCTATATTGTATCGATGGTTTCAATTCTAAAATTAAGAAAGAAGGAGCCAGATCTGGATCGACCATTCAAAGTTCCTTATTTTCCTGTTACACCTATTATTGCTCTGGTTATTGCAAGCATTGCTTTTGTGGCCATTACGGTTTACAATCCATTCCTTGCAGTAATATATTTTGGAATATTAGCAGTAAGTTATGTGTGGTTTAGATGGACTCAATAATTTTCATTTATGCATATTCATGGAATCCTAAGACCCGAAGAATTAAAAGGAATGGTGGCATCCGAAGAGATTGAAACCATCGTAGTTGCTTTTACCGATCACTATGGAAGATTGGTGGGCAAAAGATTTGATGCGGAATTCTTCATGGAGTCTGCGCTGAAAGACGGTACTCATGGATGTGATTACCTGATGACCACTGATATGGAGATGGAACCCGTTGGTGGTTACAAATTTGCGAACTGGGAACTGGGATATGGTGATTTTCATATTGTACCAGATCTGTCCACTTTAAGAGTCGCGGATTGGTTGGATCAAACCGTAATTGTGCTTTGTGATCTTTATGATGATAAAACGCATCAATTGGTATCTATCGGTCCCAGGTCTATCTTAAAAAAGCAACTCGAAGCCATCACAAAAATGGGGTTCCTTTGCAATGCTGCTTCGGAGCTGGAATATTATCTTTTTGAAGATGGTTATCGCCAGGCATTTGATCAAAATTATCATCAGCTGCAGCCCGTGGGTTGGTATCTTGAAGACTACCACATCATGCAGGGTACTCGAACAGAAGATTTTACTGCCAGGGCCCGACATCACCTGAAACATTCTGGTGTGCCGGTAGAGAATTCTAAAGGCGAATGGGGATTAGGTCAGCACGAACTCAACGTTCGATACGCAGAGATTCTGGATATGGCGGATCGGCATGTGGTATTCAAACAATGCTTGAAAGAATTAGCGGATCGCATGGGTATATCGGTCACATTTATGGCCAAGTATCACGAGGATCGCGCCGGATCAAGCTGTCATCTCCATATAAGTCTTTGGAAGGATGGCAAGAATGCATTTGATGGAGATCAGCAATTCGGACCTGTACGGGGATCTGAAATATTCAAATGGTTTTTAGGGGGATGGATTGCCAATGCGGCTGATGTGATGCCCTTTTATGCACCGACAATTAATGCCTACAAGCGTTACGTGGATGCATCCTGGGCACCGACAAGGTTGGCCTGGAGCTATGATAATCGTACCGCGGGTTTTCGCGTAGTAGGGAAGGGCAGTAGTTTGAGAATCGAATGCCGTATTCCTGGCGCAGATTGCAATCCTTACCTGGCATTTGCAGCATCGCTGGCATGTGGATTAGATGGCATCCAGAATAAGACAGAACCACCGGAGATTTTCGAAGGTGATGTGTATGCAGCAAAGGATTTACCAAGAGTGCCTTCTACATTAGTAGAGGCTACCGATCGATTTGCGAATAGCGCCTTTGCGAAACAGGCTTTTGGAGAAGATGTGGTTGAGCATTATACCCACTTTTTCCGAATGGAACAACAGGCATACAACAGCGCCGTCACGGACTGGGAGCGCAGACGTTACTTTGAACGGATATAAGTGTCTACGCGACCTACCCTTTAGGGGACATGGGGCGGGAGCGTAGACGTTATTTTGAAAGGATATAGGAATCTGAGCTCCCTCCCCTTTGTCAAGCAAAGGAGCCTCGGCGTAGTTGTTAATGGGATCATGGAGCAGGAGCGAAGAAGGTACTTTGAAAGGATATAGATGGAATAGAGAGAATAAACATTATCGTGTATGAGATTAGAAAATAGAATTGCCCTGATTACCGGTGGAGGTAGCGGAATCGGCCGGGAGACTGCCCTATTGTTTTCAAAAGAAGGGGCAAAGGTCGTTGTGGTTGACTACAATGACGCTTCTGGTCAGAGAACGGTCGACGAAATCAACCAATCAGGTGGCGACGCTCGTTTTTGCCATGCCAATGTCGCTATTGCAGCTGAGTGTGAGCAAATGATTGATTTTACCGAATCCACTTATGGCGGCTTGCATGTCCTATTTAACAATGCAGGCATTATGCACTCGGATGATGGAGATAGCCAGGTAACTGCCGAAACTGTATTTGACCTGACGATGAACATTAACGTCAAAGGCGTCTTCTTTGGCTGTAAATATGGAATTCCCTTGATCAGAAACTCAGGCGGTGGATCCGTTATCAATACGGCTTCATTTGTGGCGCGTCTCGGTGCCGCGACGCCCCAGATTGCTTATACTGCAAGTAAAGGAGCCGTCCTGGCGATGTCCAGAGAATTAGCCGTAATTCATGCTCGCGAAAATATCCGTGTGAATGCATTGAGCCCGGGACCATTGCGTACAACTTTGCTGATGAATTTTTTAGACACGGAAGAAAAAAAACAAAGAAGATTGGTACATAT
>JAHHJQ010000369.1 GCA_018680005.1 Bacteroidia bacterium
GCCATTTGCACCTTAAGCTCCTCGGACAGGGTCTTCAAGTTTTTAACTTGGCTTTTGACTCTTTCGATTATAGCATTTTCCATAATTGATTAATTTTTGATGAATAAGGCTTAGTTCAATTTGAAGGTTTTAGAGGAACTCCTTCATTTTCAAATATGTATTATTCTAAGGAAAAATGAATTGATGTTGATCACATTAGAAGTTGACATTTGTCATGAAGTTTAGATCGTCCGTATCCCATGGCTTGGACCTTCTCTTTTTGCCGACAAATGGAGATCAATGATTGGCTTCCACAATGATCTCGGAACCTATAGTTTTATTCATGATTGAACTTAATTTCTTTGTAAGCTCAAAGGCAGAATACCTGTCCACGCCAGATGATTGTATATGGTTTTTGTCCGACAGAAATTTATGGTAACTATCAAGAACGGCCTTTCGGATTGCTGACAAATCTTCAAAATCGCAACAATACCCGGCTGTACATTCCTGAATAATATCAGCTGCATCACCCTTGACAGGGCCGATTAAGAGTACTGGTCGATTTGACTTTAGATATTCAAAAATTTTACCTGTTAGAATATGGATCGCATTAGGTACTCGATCTATAGGAAGCAATAGCATTTGTGCAGAATGCAGATGCGGCTGGGTTTGTTCATATGGGATATAGCTGATATGATTCAGATATTGTTCAAGTTGGTATTTTCGGATACTTTCAACAACAGGATCCTCAGTCTTACCTATTAGCTTGATTTCCAAATGTTTAGCGAAATTTTGATCTTCATCTACAAGGGTGCTCAGCACTTTCCACAGATCTTCACAGTTTCGACTTTTCTTGAAACTGCCGATATGAACAATAGTGAATTTTGAATCCAGAGGCGGCTTATGTGTAAAGGGTACCGCTTCGTCATAACCGTTGTGCAGAATTTCAGAATGAACGCCATACTTTTCTCGATACTCATCGTGCATGGTTCTTCCGACAACCAAGACGCTGTCTGCAGATTGAATTACAAGTTTTTCTAACTTCTGATGTTTTTGTCTGGCAGCCTTGGTCAGGTGCATCTCTTCGAGATAGTCCAGAGAGGTCCAGGGATCTCTGAAATCCGCAATCCATGGAATACCAAATCGCTTGTGGATACCCTGCGCAATGAGATGGGTAGAGTGTGGAGGACCAGTTGAAATAACCAGATCGATATCATGCTTTTTTACAGCTTTCGAAAGAAATTTGATAGATGGTTTGATCCAAAGAGCTCTGGCATCAGGAATAAAGAGATTGCCACGCAGAAACCACATAATTTTTTGGAGGAGAGAGCGATTTTTACCTTTTAGTTCCTGAAATTTATAAACTGTCTTTTCACCGTCCTTTTTCCAAAAAAAGAATTTTTTGATAAAATTATTTGGCTCAATGATTTTTAGTCTTAAGGTCAGCACATCTTCAGGAATAGTCGCCTCCAGTTTTTTATCCAGGACGGGGTAGCCTGCATCTTTAGGGGCAAAGATTATTGGTTCCCAATCAAATTTTCTCAAATGCTTCACCATCCGAAGCCATCGCTGAACACCAGCTCCACCACTAGGCGGCCAATAGTAGGTAATGATCAATACTTTTCTCATTACTAGTTAATTACGCTTCTTCATTAAGCCGGTTTCGAATTCTATATGTTGATCTTATCTAATGTATGGCAGTACATCGATAACTTTCAAGTTTTTACAAACAAGATTCCTAATTGTCATCAGTTGCATCATAAATCACCTTGCCTTCTTTAATCGTCTGAAGTACTTGAATATCTTTTAGCTGATCTGGGTTAACATCAAGCGGATTATCAGAAAGAACAACCAAATCAGCCAACTTCCCGGGCCCCGAAAAACAGAATGATCAGGAAAGACTTCATCGAGATCAAATCGGGTGGGATGTCTCTTTTCTTCAAGCAGATCAGCATCATATCCCCAGCCCAGTAGCCATTCGCCATTTTTGATGTTTTCATCAACACGTTTTTGCTCCAGTTTGTCGACAAGACCCTGGCTTTCAGTGATATCAGAAACGGGTGGTGAGGATAGATTGACCATATCTATCATTTGTGCAGCCATCATCAGATGACTGTGTCCTTCGATAAATCCGGGTAGAAGTGTTTTGCCTTCCAGGTTCTTCATTTCTGTTTTTATTCCCTGATATTTCAAAATCTTGTTGAAGGCTCCAGTACTGAGAATCTTACTATTTTTGATTGCGATAGCTTCTGCAATTTCCAGTTCACCTGTCATCAGTATGACGGTCGCGTTGTGATATATCACATCGGCGTCATTTTGATCACCGGAACTACACGCCAGAAATATGCTGTATAGCAGGAGAAGAATATAATTTCTCATAAAATGATTTAAATTATCATTCTTTGAAGATCCAAGATTAAAGGATTAATCAGAATATAGTCAAATTTTGGGTTCCATCATTTATCAAACCAGGAATTAATCAGTGCATACGGCGATAATTATCGGATCAGGATTTTCAGGAATAGCAATGGCTATTCGCATGAAGTCTCTTGGTCTTGAGGACTTCATCATATTAGAAAAATCTAATGATGTGGGTGGCACATGGAGGGACAACACCTATCCCGGGGCAGAATGCGATATACCGTCAGCCTTGTATAGTTATTCATTCGAACCCTACCTCAAGTGGGAATATAAATGGTCTCATCAGGATCAAATTCTGGAATACATCCGGCATTGTGCTACCAAATATGAGATATATCCGCATATCCATTTTGGTCAGGAAATGAAGTGTGCTCATTGGGACGAGACTAAATCTTCCTGGATGGTCACTACTGGCCAAGGCAAACAATATGAAACCAGATCATTTATATCGGCTATAGGACAATTACATTTTCCGAGCGTTCCTGAATTCAAAGGTGAGGAACAATTTGAAGGGGCTCAATTCCATTCAGCGGAATGGGATCACGAAGTACAGCTCAGCAACAAAAGGGTAGGGGTCATCGGCAACGCTGCCAGTGCTGTGCAGTTCATCCCGGAAATAGCGAAGACAGCCGCACATGTCACGATATTTCAAAGATCCGCAAACTGGATGCTTCCGAAACAAGACAGGTTGTACAAAGCGTGGGAAAAGAAACTGGTGCGTGCCTTTCCATTCTTACTCAAAATATATAGGCTGCGTTTGTGGCTTCTCGGAGGCGTCGTATTTTTTTTGATGAAGAAAGGAAATGGTCTTCTTAGGAGTATTGCAGAAAAAATATCTATTCGGTATATCAATAGGGTTATCAAAGACACTGAATTAAGAAAAAAATTGATTCCGAATTATCCCATAGGAGCAAAACGAATCCTGTTTTCTGACAACTACTATCATGCCCTCAACAGGTCTAATGTTCGTTTAGTTACCAATTCAATAGATCGGATAAATTCGGATAGTATCACTGATGTCCGTGGAGAACTACACGAACTGGACGTGATCATTTATGCTACCGGGTTTAAGACTAACCCATTTTTGATGGGACGTGAGATCATCGGCATCAATGGTGTAAGTATTCATGAGACCTGGAAGGATGGGCCAAAGAATTATCTGGGCATGACGGTTGCAGGGTTCCCAAATTTCTTCATGATGTATGGACCAAATACAAACCTGGGTCATAATTCAATTTTGATCATGAGTGAAGCACAAGCCAAGTATATTGCGGACTGTATTCAGAAAATGAAAGACCAGTCCTGGAAATCTTTGGTGATCAAGAATTCAGCATTTGAAACCTACAATCAGGAGATCCAGGAGCGTCTCCAAAACTCTATTTGGGCGCAAATAGAAAAGAGTTGGTACAAATCAGCATCTGGTCATATTCCAAACAATTGGCCGGGTAGAACTATGGAATATCTAAGAAGAACTAAGAAGGTAGATTTCTCGGCATACCAAGTTTCCTGACCCTCCATGTACCGTCCACTATTGGCGATTTCAACAATTAATGTTAAATCTGGTTATTCTATATAAAGCTTTGCAACTAAAGTGGTTATGAGTTCATCTTTAACATAACCAATCAAGATAAACACGAAATTTTTTTCATACTAATCCGATTTAGAGAAGGGGGTTCGCCGCTCCCTTTTTCTTTTTTATGACCGGATCCATTTTAACTTTCTTTTCTGAATAATTTCCTGAGGTGTGGTATGCTTAATTTGTTCTTCAAACAGATAACCGAGGATTTCCTTGTAAATATGGAGATAGGGCCCTATATCGTATTTATTGAAATGCTGATTGTGCCATAAAATTGAAAGCGTGCAATTGAATTTATTGCGATCGATAAAATCAATAATCTCATCACTAATCGTTTTGGGATCCATCTGCTGATATCTTTCAAAGGTCGTATCCATGATATGCAAAGGGACTTCTACAAAATCGTAGGGTTGGTTTTGATTAAGGTTGAATGGTTGGAAGGCTTGTCCATAAGAATTTCGAAAACCCATTTTTTCAGCATATCCCAAACTTGCATCCAATTCGATTTGGGAATCGCTGATGACTTGCCAATCGCGCAATGGCTGGTGTGCCAGATAATGATACCTGTTCGCAGGACTGTCAAATTTAGCAGCGTCAAATTCTTGATCCAATGTTGTGGTATGACTTGATTTATGCAAGGCATTAGCATTATTTCTGTTTCGGGTCAAAGCAAGATATTTTGGATCAAATCTGTAGTCTGCATTGGGAATACTGTGTTGACCAATTCCCTTATTCATAAGCCAGAAGAATGTTGATTGAATGTCATGTTCATCATTAATTTTCATGACCTGATTCAGACTTTCAATATTAGGCCTGCCCAATAATTTTTGCACTAGAATTTGAAGCAGATCCAAAGGAGGAATTTGACGGATGACTTGGACAGAAATAGGGATGACAGCGGTATGCAGAGAGTCTATATCGTGTGAAAGAAACACCTTGCTTTTTTCTGACTGGAACGAAATCTGATGTTGCGCCAGCCAAAGCTCAATATATTCCTGAACAAGATTTTTTTCTACCGACTGGTATTGATTCTGGTAACTCGATGCATATGTGATCCTTCCGTATTGATCGAGGCCATTACTCGTTGCAGTATATTCCTGAAGACAATTGACCATATAGAAGATCGTAGCCAACAGATCAACCAACCCGTTCTGATTACAAATCAACTGAGGTTTAGAAAACACCTTGTGGTATTGTAATTCGGGCTTCCTATCACCTAATTGATCATAGAAAGCAGTAGCTATGACTTCAGATTCTGTGTGGTTATGATCAATTACGATGTCTGCAGATGTGGAGATGTCCACATATTCAAATTGAATTTCCTGGTTATTTTCAATCAATGCCAGACTATAGAGAACTGGCCTGTAATAGTTGCTATCCTTGTTGATGAAAATTTTCATCCAACTGACTTTATTGCTCGATAATTTCTACCAGACTATTGATTCTTCGTTCAATCGGGTATTTGGATATAATACGACTTCTGGCACTTAAACCCTTAGCTTCTTTATCCTGACCAGAAATTGCACTGCGTACTAGTTGATTAAGTTCATCTATATCCCGATGTTGCAGAATGAATCCCGAATTTCCAATTATTTCCGGAATAATATTCACATTGGAACCGATAGGTATACATTCGCATAACATGGCTTCACATAGTGAACAGCCAAATCCCTCAAAAATAGACAGTTGAAGATGAAATCTTGATTTACTGAAATATTCACGCATTTCTTTATGAGAGATACGACCCAGGAAAATAATATTGTCGGGTATGTCATCAATAAATGGAGGTTTGTTAATTCCGATAAGAAAAAAGGTGTATTCGGAATTTAATTCTGCTAACTGAATAATTAAATCACCGCCTTTGAGGTAATATTGAGAGGGTGAAATAACTGCTGTAAAGCTATTTTCTAATTTGCTCGTATTTGTTTTATTTGTCCAAAAAATTGAATCAAAACCATTGTGAATTATTTTATAATCATATTTTAATTTTGGAAGCAAATAAGAGATACCCTGAAATTTTTCGCCTTTATTTTGTCCAGAATAATAGGAATTAACTGTACCAACCAAAGAAGAGCTAACCGGTAGCAATTTTTTACTTAATTGGTAGGAGAATTTACAAACATTTCTTTCCATCCAAAACCTTAAACTCCCATAATTCAATGAAGGGATTGAAGCGCTATCCGTACCATTCAAAATAATATAGACGGGTACTTTAAATATTTTACCTATTATACTGGGTATCAAAGCCCAATATCCTCCAAATGAAATTATTATAGACTTTACTTTTCTTATTCTTGTGAGGAAATAAAACAATTGTGAGATGAAAATAATTGGAATTCTGAGTTTGTTGCTCCAGTTATAATAATTGATTTCTACATGATATTTTTCACGAAGATGATTAATATCCTGTAGTACAAATGAAGAGAGCGTGGGCGTTACATATATGACGGAATCAGATTTCAATTCAAATTAGTTGAATTTAATAAATATCTTTTCCAGAGTTAAGTTTTTGAATTTTGGCGGTCATTGTGTTGCATGATTCCTTTCTAGTTGGAGCGAAAATGATTACTAAAATACTTTTCGATCTAATACCTGGTTGGATTTTTCTGATTCATATGGATTAAATTCAAAAAATAGTATGATAACTACAACAGTAAATTTACAATTTTGTCCACTGCATGTCCATCTCCATATAGGATAGGATTGAGGGAAATTGTTTTTTCCAGAGAATATCTCACTTTCTGGACGATTTCTGCAGTATTCGTTGAACTCAATATATTAGCTCCACATTCTACCAATTCGACCCATTCTGTTTGATCCCTGATGGTCACGCAGGATTTTGAATGAAAGTATGCTTCTTTTTGAAGCCCACCACTATCTGTGACTATAGCCTTGGCTTTTTGAAGCATTCCTAACATTTCAAGATAACCTACAGGTTCAACTATTGCACACTTAAGCGTCAATCCATATTTTTTTAGGTATTGTGCAGTACGGGGATGTAAAGGAATTACTACTTTAATTTCCTGGTGTAGGATGTTCAGCGCTTCTACTATTGCTTTGAGTTTGGACGGATCGTTTGTGTTTTCTGCTCGATGGATGGTTACCAGTATAAAGGGGTCCGAAAATTGAGGGGGTTTGGCCTTCAGGGCAAAAGTCCTACATGCGTCAAACATTACATCACCGACATTTTTTATAATGACGTCAAAATTTTTAAAACCTTCATTATGCAAATTATTAATGGCTGCCTCGGTAGGACAAAACAAAAATGAGCTAATACGATCTGTCAGAATACGATTGATTTCTTCAGGCATATGCATATTGAAAGAGCGCAGCCCTGCCTCCACATGTGCGACTGGGATATGAAGTTTAGTGGCGGCTAACGCTCCCGCCAGTGTAGAATTGGTATCACCATAAACAACTACTAAGTCAGGTTTTTCGTCAAGGAGGATTTTCTCTGTCGCTTTGAGCATTTCTCCAGTCATAGCTCCATGCCCAAGATTATTGATCGCAAGATTGTATTTCGGTTCTGGAATGCTCATCTGGTTGAAAAATATTTCGCTCATATTGCTGTCGAAATGTTGACCTGTATGAATGAGAATCTCTTGTGCTTCAGGATGCTCATCCAAAGCTTTACTCAATGTGGCAGCCTTTATAAACTGAGGTCTTGCACCTAAAATGGTGATGATATTTTTCAAATCTGAATAACTTGGAAAACGGTAAATACCCGAATTGGAATTTAACTTATATACATAACTTACGTAAAGATAGACATATATGATTCGAATCTTTATCTTAGACCTTATATAAATCTGGGCTTATATATAATCAACTATGATCAAACGACTTATGCCACTATTGATGGCTTTTGGGCTGTTTATAGTAGTGGCAGCAATTTTCTTCTATCCCCAACTTCAAGGACAAAGAATGATTCAGAGTGATATACTCATGCACAAGGGAATGTCGCATGAATCTGCTGTTTTTAAAGAAAATACGGGAGACCAGGCGCTCTGGACTAATTCTATGTTTGGAGGTATGCCCACTTACCAGGTAAGTCTTGCGGACAACGGAAATCTAATATCTAAAGTACATTGGATTTTTGCTTATTTGGTAGGTTATCCAATGGGTATGATCCTTATTGGTATGTTCAGTTTTTTCATACTGACTCGAGTACTCGAATTGGAATTCTGGATATCCATTATCGGTGCAATAGGGTTTGCACTCACTTCGAATAATATCATTCTCATTGAAGCTGGTCACAACACCAAGGTAGTGGCCGTGTATCTACTAGGAATCACGACTGCAGGAATTCTACACGCATTCAAGAAAAACTGGCTGGAAGGGAGTATTATTTTTGCCTTTGGCCTTGGATATAATATCTATATCAATCATCCTCAGATGACCTACTATTTTGGGCTAACACTACTCATACTCGGAGGGATCTTCCTTTATGAGTATTGGAAAGAGGGGACTATAAAGAAATTCATCAAGCCTGCATTGAGCCTTATAGTGGCTGCTTTGTTAGCTGCTTCAGCACAAACCTGTGGATTGTGGACGACATATGAATATTCCAAGTCTTCAATGCGGGGTGCGCCGATTTTGACTACTCAAAATGCAGAAACCTCCAGCAGTGCTGTGGAAGGATTGGACTGGCAGTATGCAATGCAGTGGAGCAATGGATTTATTGATGTAATGGCAGGTTTTATTCCCGGTATAGCTGGTGGGGGATCTCAGGAACCAGTCTCGACGAACTCAGAAACGTATCAGGCATTCAGACAGGCAGGTCTGGATCTGGGGCGAAACCCCAAAGCTTCATTGTATTGGGGAGCGCTGCCTTTTACCAGCGGACCAGCATATTTCGGTTCCGTATTTTTATTTTTCTTTCTACTGGGCATGCTGCTCAAGAATACTCGTTTCAAATGGTGGATAGGAGCTTCGGTATTGTTAACGTTGATGCTGAGCATGGGAAAAAATCTCGAATGGTTTAATAGGATATTCTTTGATTATTTCCCTGTATTCAATAAATTTCGTGCACCTAGTTCTATCACTAGCGTAACCTCTTTCTTTATTCCTTTGCTGGCTGTAATTACTATTTCTGATATCATAATGGGCAAAGTGGATCGGAAAGAACTCATAGCAAAAGGAAAAATTGCTCTGGGTGTAGTAGGAGGCGTATGTCTCTTTTTTGCCTTTATGGGACCTAATTTTTTTGACTTCACTTCTCTTGGAGATGCAAGACTGGCCAGTCAATATAGAATCAATACCAATGCACTAGTAGCAGACAGACAATCATTGATGAATAGCGATTCATTGAGAACACTGGGCTTGATATTAGTTGCAGCAGGAGCTGTATGGGCATGGACAAAGCAAATGATCAATGAAAAAGTCCTGTTGGCACTGCTGGGAATTTTGATCATCTATGACATGTGGAGTATAGATAGGAGATATGTAACAGAAGAAAACTTTGCTCCTGCCACGCAATACGAACAAAATTTTACTCCCAGACAGGCAGATCAACAAATTCTGGCTGATCCTGATTTGCACTATAGAGTCATGGACTATACGACCAGTCCTTTCCAGGATGCAAAACCAGCTTACTTCCACAAACTCATTGGCGGATATCATGGGGCCAAACTGCAACGTGCCAATGATCTGATTGAAAGACATATCAGTCAAGGGAATCAGGCAGTGCTCAATATGCTCAACATGAAGTATCAGATCATCAATAATGGTGGTCAGGTCATTGCACAACGAAACCCCGGTGCTCTTGGCAATGCATGGTTTGTGAGCAATATTCAGAATGTCAATTCAGCCCAGGAAGAAATCGATGCACTCAATGGTCTGGATCCTTCTAATAGAGCAATAGTGCATTCAGAATTTGCAGATTATATTGCCGGATTGACTCTTAATAAAAATGGAACCATTCAGCTCATGGAATATAGTCCAAATACACTGGTCTATAAGAGTAATTCAAATTCTGAACAGCTTGCGATATTTTCCGAAATGTGGTACGAACCCGGTTGGGAAGTTAGTATAGATGATCAGCCTTTGGATCATATTCGTGCTAACTATGCACTTCGCGCTTTGCGGGTTCCAGCTGGTCAGCACACCATCACTTTTGATTTTCGACCGAAATCGTATACGGCAGGAAAAACAATATCGATGACAGGCTCTTTATTGATTTTTGCTGGATTAGGATTTCTTTTTTACAACAGATATCAGGATTTTCAGCAGATGCCTCCTCCGGGAAAACCAGTTGAGAAGCCGGCAAAACCAAAACCCAGAGCAACTACTGCCAGAAAGAAGAAGAAAAAGAAAAAGTAATTCTTATCGTTTCATAGGCATGTTGGAAAATCACCTTATTGACATTCTTCAGTATTACGACAGTGTATCTAATAGATGAAATTTGACAAACGGAAATTTTTCTCGCAAATCAGAGATTTTAATGTCATAGGAAGTGGCATTATTTCTCGTTATTTGGCTAAAATAATTCTTGGAAAACCAAAAAACGATATAGTTGTAAAGACCATTTATGGTTTCAAGTTAAGAATTGACCCAATTATCGATAATGGAGTTGAAAGATCAATTTATTATTACGGTACATATGAGAAAGGCACACTGGATATAATTGGAAAAATTCTTCAAAAAGGAGATGTATTTGTAGATGTAGGGGCCAACATAGGATTAATGTCAATATATGCTTCAGGCATAGTCGGGGATCAGGGTAGAGTTATTTCCTTTGAACCCAACCCAGAGACCAGAAGGATTTTAGAAAATAATATTGCTTTAAATGATATACAAAATATTAAAGTAGAGGGCTATGCATTGAGCAATGAAAATAAGCAAAGTAGAATTTATGAACGTTGGGATGTAAACAGAGGAGGTGCTTCATTAATCGAACCTAGTAGCCCAAAAAAATCTTATGATATTCATGAAATTGTATTTTCAGAATATTTTGATATTCATGATATAATTAAGTTGATAAAGATTGATGTTGAAGGATTCGAATTAAATGTATTGAGAGGAGCACGGGAATTTATTAAAGCTTCGAAATACCCACCAGCTCTGATTGTTGAATTTTCATCAAATAGAGATAATACCTTCGGAAGTGATACTTATCCATTGTACTCCTTTTTAAATGAACTAAAAACATATCGCTTTTTCAAAGCTATACATGGTAAGGAGAGGATTTCCAAGTTGATAGAAATTAGAGATAGGGTAAGCATACCTAAGCATGATAATGTTTTTTGTTTTACAGAGGAACATTTAAATAATTTACCTAAAAATATATTTAGAGAAGACTAAATAATATATTTAGATCAGTCTAAAATATACTCAAAATTTATTTGAGTTACATTCCAAATTCCTCCTGTGTTATCATTTCATTCATTTTATCTTATTAATATTGTTTTTTGAAACTAATTCACCGCGCGTGTTACGCTTATCAAGAATATTTTTTTTGCTTTTTCTGTTAGTTTTTAGTTCTTGTCGATTCGACAATACCAGTACTTCGCAGCAGCAATCAGCTCCAACTGAGCAAGGACAAAGTGCAGAGGAAATAAAATTTCAGAAAAAGGATGCAGCGGCCTATGTTCCTGTTTCAAAGATATCGGAGATCATGAAATGGGATACAGAACAGGTTAAGATGAATTTGGATCAACCTATATCAAGAAGCGACAAAACCTCGTCAAGCTATATCTACAATAAGGACAGACTCATTATTCGACTCGTTTGGCCAGAAGAAGAAAGTGTACAACAAGAAACCTTACAAGAAAAATATAGCCAGCTTCTGCGAGACAAGAATCATGGATTTCAGTTTTCAGAGATCAAGCCTGGAAAGGAACAGACGATCTATGGTTATGGTACCGATCCGTTTGGTCAAACCATGTATCAGTTTAAAAAGCGATTTGGCAACCTGATGGAGATAGAAATCCAGTTTGTTGCATTTTCCTCAGAACCTGACCGGTTTGAACACCAATTATCCGAGATCATGAACCTTATTACCTTAGCAGGTAAATCTGATAAGTAAACTTTCCAACATGAAGCAAGCATTGATTGTTATCCTGTGTCTTTGGTCCGGCCTTATCCTTGGTCAATCTCCTCTGGATGCTATTTTGCCCGAACGGGAACGGGCAAAAGTGATAGATGAAATATTAGAAGAAAGAATAGAAGAACTTCTGCCCCAATTGATGGACCGGGAGGGACTGGATATGTGGATCCTTATCAGCCGGGAGTACAATGAAGATCCGGTCATGAAAACAATGTTGCCAAGTACCTGGTTGTCAGCACGCCGTCGAACAATTATGGTTTATAATAGATCAGAACAGGGCATTGACAAAATTGCCATAGCTCGTTATAGCGTCGGTAGATTACTAAAAGGTGAATGGAATGTAGATGTGTACCCTAATCAATGGGAAGCATTGGCCAATGTGATTGAAGCTAAAGATCCGAAGACTATCGGTCTTAATTATAGTACGAGTTTTGCATTGGCGGATGGATTAGTGAAGACCGAGTATGAAGAATTTCTAGACCATATACCACATGGATATCGGGATAGAATTGTATCCGCAGAGCGATTGGCTGTGGCATGGCTGGAAACCAGATCTCAAAAAGAAATTGAACTTTATAAGCAGCTATGCGCGATGGGACATGAAATATTACAAGAGGCCTTTAGCGCTGATGTAATCACTGCAGGTGAAACCACATCAGATGATGTGATATGGTGGCTACGGAATCGAGTAACCGAACTAGGTTTGGAGACCTGGTTTCATCCCAGCGTTTCGATACAAAGGAGTGAAATGGATAAGAATGAATTCCTGCGATCCTTCTCTAAACGAAAAGAGGATGATGTCATTCAAAAAGGTGATTTGCTTCATGTAGACTTTGGGATTACCTATCTCAGATTGAATACAGACCAGCAGCAGCACTTTTATATGTTGCGCGATGATGAGACAGAAGTACCCAAAGGTCTGAAGGAAGCATTTAAAAATGGAAATATGCTACAGGATATCCTGGTGAGTCAGTATCAAACCGGTAAGTCTGGCAATCAAATACTACGTGATGCACTTGCGGAAGCCAAGGAGAAGGGAATCCGGGGATCTATTTATACCCATCCGATCGGTT
>JAHHJQ010000140.1 GCA_018680005.1 Bacteroidia bacterium
CATGATCTCCTGTACCTTCGACCACCGCATGCACGCCAGAGTTCCTTACGGCAAATCTTTCTCCGGCCATTCCTTTGATATAAGCTTCTCCTGAAGTCGCTCCATAAAAAGCTACATTTCCAATGATGATGTTTTCAGAAGGATTAAACTGGGCATCTCTATCCGGCACTACAATAAGACGCCCACCTGAAAGACCTTTGCCAAAATAGTCATTGGCTTCACCTTCCAGGGTAAACTGTATTCCTCTAGCACCAAAAGCACCAAAACTCTGACCTGCACTACCTCTAAATCGATAATCTATTGTTCCATCAGGAAGTCCATCCGCCTTGTAGCGTTTAGAAATCTCGTGAGAAAGCATTGCACCTGTAGTCCTGTCTGTATTGTAGATTGGGAAAACGGTTTGTACATTGTGACCACCTTCTAAAGCAGGTTCCGCATATTTGATAAGTTTCTTATCCAAAACATCCTCCAGACCGTGATTTTGAGGGATACGTTTATACTGCCCCACATTTTCTTTACTAGGCACCTTGTAAAGAATTGGACTTAAATCCAAATTTTGATACTTCCAGTAGTTTAGCTTTTGCTTGAATTTTAGCAATTCAACTTTCCCTACCATTTCATTTATACTGCGGAAACCAAGACTTGCCATTCTTTCGCGCATGTCCGTTGCCAGGAAACGGAAATAATTGATGACTGCTTCCACAGAACCATTGTATCTTTTTCTCAAATCCGGGTCCTGTGTAGCAATACCTACAGGACAAGTGTTGAGATGGCATTTTCGCATGAGTATGCATCCCTCGACAACCAGCGCGGCCGTTGCAACTCCCCATTCTTCCGCACCCAATAAGGTGGCAATTGCTATATCCCTACCCGTGCGTATCTGACCATCGGTCTGCAGCGTCACCCGGTCTCTCAACTGATTCTGTACTAAGGTTTGATGAGATTCCGCCAATCCCAGCTCCCAGGGCAATCCCGCATGTCTTATCGAAGACAATGGAGATGCTCCTGTTCCACCATCATGGCCTGAGATCAGAATCGCATCCGCATGCGCTTTTGCAACACCGGAGGCAATAATTCCTACTCCGGCTTTAGAGACTAGCTTAACATTGATCCTGGAATGTCTGTTCGCATTTTTCAGATCAAAAATCAACTGCGCCAAATCTTCTATAGAATAAATATCATGATGTGGAGGTGGCGATATTAAACCAACTCCGGGTGTACTATGTCTTACCCGGCCTATCCATTCATCCACTTTGTGTCCGGGTAGTTGTCCTCCTTCACCCGGTTTAGCGCCTTGCGCCATTTTGATTTGCAATTCATCTGCATTGGTCAGGTAATAGCTGGTTACGCCAAAGCGTCCAGAAGCCACTTGTTTAGTTGCCGATCTCTCCCAATCCCCATTTGCTTTCTTTTCAAACCTGATTTCATCCTCTCCTCCTTCGCCACTATTGGACTTGCCCCCTATACGGTTCATAGCAATTGCCAGTGTAGAATGTGCTTCGTGCGATATCGAACCAAAGGACATAGCTCCCGTGACAAACCGCTTCATAATGGATTCTACTGGTTCCACATCTTCGATATCGATCGGTGTAGATTTCCGGAAGGTCATCAGTCCTCGCAGCGTACATGCCTGTTCACTTTGATCATCGATCAGTTGTGCAAACTTTTTGTACATGTCGTAATCGTTCGTACGAGAGGAATACTGAAGCAAGTGGATCGTTTGAGGATTAAAGAGGTGATATTCTCCCCGCCGTTTCCATTGGTAAACACCTCCGGTATCCAATTTTATTTTAGAAGATGCTTCATCTGTATAAGCTGATTTAAATCTGGTCATAGCTTCTTTTGCAATACCATTAAAGCTTATACCTTTTATCCTTGATACAGTGCCGTTGAATGCCGCATTGATCACTTCTTTGTCCAAACCAATAGCTTCAAATATCTGGGCGCCATGATAACTTCGCAACATGGAAATACCAATCTTCGACATGATCTTCAGCAGCCCTGAGCCCATAGCGTATATGTAGGCATCAATATATTCCTCTATGCTCCTATCTTCTTCAAAGTATCTATCCTTCGCTAATTCCCTGATAGTTGCAAATGATAAATAAGGATTGACTGCATTCGCACCATAACCCACCAGCGTCGCCAGGTGATGTGTTTCTCTGATATCTCCAGCTTCAACAACAATGGATGTCAGATTTCTAAGTCCGGATTGTATCAAATGATGATGTATTGCACCTGTTGCCAATAGTGAAGGTATCGGAGCTCGATCACTGTCAATACCTCTATCAGACAAGATAATCACATTGATCCCTCTTCTTGTTATGTCTTCGGCCCTGGCACAAATATTACTAATCGCACCTCGGAGCAATCCTTTTTGGTCCTTTGCCGGAAAGGTGATATCAATGACCTCGGAATTAAAATCAGGGTGATCCAGTGCTTTTATCCTTGCCAAATCAGCATCTTTCAATATTGGATTGTCCAAATGAATAAACTTGGCAAGATGTGGCCCCGGCTTCATAATATTATACGCTCGGCCCAATTGTGTGCTAAGAGACATTACCGCCTTTTCACGGATCGGATCGATTGGTGGATTTGTCACCTGGGCAAAAAGTTGCTTAAAATAGTTGGCCAGATGTTGTGAGTGTTTCGAAAGAATCGCCAATGGTGTATCGGAACCCATCGACCCAATTGGATCTTTTTTCCCTTTCACCATCTGGCCGATTATGACATGGTTATCCTCTTTGGTGAATCCAAAGATCTTTTGTTTGATCTTAAG
>JAHHJQ010000398.1 GCA_018680005.1 Bacteroidia bacterium
CGCCTACATCGGTGTTTATGATTTTGCATCTCAGTCCATTCTTTTTGGTGATCCATCTTTAGATATCGATTCAGAACCGACATGGAATCCTTCGGGAACGCACATTGCATACATTCGTCGACCCAACCAAAAGAATGTGGTCCCATTCACACCAAGAAGAAGCTATCATCCATGGAGTATCAGAATGTTGGATGTCGAAAAAATGGAGGCGAAGGAGTTGTGGAAAGCTGATCCGGGTGCGGGATCGGTTTTATATGGATCCTTCCCATCCGGTGAAAAGATCAGATTTGCAGGTGAAGACAAACTCATCTTCCCTTGGGAGAAAAATGGATGGGTCCAACTCTATGCACTATCGGTAGAGGATGGGTTGATCATACATCTGACCAGGGGAGAAGGTATAGTTGAGGATTATGATCTTACCGATGAAGGTACAGCGATTTACTATACCTCTAATGTGGGGGATAGTCATCGCAGACATATTTTCCGGATTGATCTGAACGGATCTAACTATAGCCAGATCACTGGTGGAAAGGGCATAGAATGGAATCCGATTGTTACACCTGCAGGCCTTATAATATTGAGGTCCACGGCGCAAAGACCAGCATGGCCAGCGATTGTAAAAAATAGTCGTATCCAGGATTTGGCCTTTGATTTGATACCGAAACTTGATTTATCAGATCTAAGTGACCCTGAATTGATTGAGATCACTGCGACCGATGGAATGGAAGTTCCGGCTACATTATTTTATCCAAGTGATTATAATGCCAGCAAGGCATATCCGGCTATCATCTTTCTTCATGGTGGTAGTCGTCGTCAGATGCTACAAGGATTTCATTACCGCGGATACTATAGCAATGCTTATGCCTTGAACCAATATTTCGCAAGCAAAGGATATATAGTCATGGCCTTGAATTACCGCAGTGGGAAAGGCCTCGGACTGAATTTTCGCGAAGCATTGGAGTACGGCGTTACAGGTGCAAGTGAGGTCCGTGACCTAATCGGGGCTGGTGAATATCTAAAGAACAGAACTGACGTTGATGATGATCGTATTGGTCTCTGGGGAGGGAGCTACGGTGGATATTTGACAGCACATGGTCTTGCCCAGAGAAGTGATCTTTTTGCCGTAGGTGTTGATATTCATGGCGTGCATAACTGGAATACAGAGCTTCCCAATTTTGCCTCGTGGTATGATGCAGTCAAGTTTCCTGATATTGCCAGACTCGCATACCAGTCGTCACCAGAATATTATGTAAATGGATGGAAAAGCCCTGTATTGTTTATTCATGGTGATGATGACCGCAATGTACCTTTTGGTGAAACTGTGTATTTGACAGAGTTGCTACGAGAAAGAGGTGTGGATTTTGAGCAGATCATCTTTCCTGACGAGGTGCATAGTTTTCTTTTACATAAGCATTGGATCATTGCACAGACGGCGACGTTTGAGTTTATTCACAATGCATTGTCAAAGAAGTAAAATTCAAAATGTCATTCAACTGGATAAACTTCCTGACCGATTGTCAGTAGACCGTTTGTCAGACTGATTGCATTCATCCCAAAGTAGATTTTGTTTTCTCGCTTTCGATAGGTAGCGAGCGTCTTATTCGGTTCATTACCCGAAATACCAGTTTTTTGGTCAATGTTTGGAACCTGACATCGAGCACAGGGTTTGATTACCAATAGCTTTTGATCACCAATGTTGATATGCTGCCAGTGATCCTCTTCATGGGGTTCGAATGTCTCCACGATGATATTAGCACGAAATCTGTCAAGAGGTAATGGATCCGACATCCTTGAATTTAGCAAATCCATGCTCGCAGTACCAACAATTAGATATGGATATCCGTCAGCAAAACTTACCGGTGTCTCTTGAGGTGTATGCTCCGGATTGACATAGGTAGCAAAATTTTTAATCCTTTCTGTGGCCGAACTATGTCTTACTAATTGTACACTTTCATTGAGCATTTGGCTAAACCAATTGCTGTATGAAGGATGGGCTTCGGAAGCCAACATCTGGTCATCAAATACTGACACAGGTATTTGATTATTGCCCATTTCTTCTACTTCTACTTTGAGCAGTTCATTGCCAAAACTGACCAGCAGCTGTTCGCTATCAAACCGAATATTGAACTGTGTGAGTATCGGATGCGAACGCTGACTGATGAACTTACCATTTTGGTCAACCAGCATCCATCGTCGATCAAATTGAAATCCTTTTGGACGGAGCTTCGCCTGATTGATTTCGATACCACGCATCCCTTTAATTGGATAGACAACTAAGGACAATATTTTCGGCATTTCTAGTTGTTTGGTCTGTTTTTTAATTGATTTCAAGATTAAGTGACGAACCTTTCTTTTCTACCATTAATTTCAATATGTATAATCATCACGAAGACAATGGGGTTATGCAAAAAATCGATTTTTTGGGAATTTTTTAGCTGTTTCTGCAGTTCTGATCAAAGATAACGATCCCTCAAGCTTTGCGTAAGATTGATCGTTAATACCATTTACCAACAAATACGAACCCATGAAGAACATTACGCTAGTGGTGCTATGCCTTGCACTTACGATACCCGCATTTTCGCAGATTTCAATTGAGAATTCATATAGCTACACTGAGACACCCGCGATTCCCGCAACTAATATTGTTAATGATCCAGTCAATGTAGATCCAACTTCAGCAGAAGTAGATTATATATTGAAAGCCTATATAGGTCAACCCAGTGAGGTAGATCATGCAAAGTTGGAAGAAGGACTTGCACTTATAGAAAGTGCTATTGCAAGCACTCCGGACAGATTAGATTGGAGGTTTTTAAAAATACATGCACTTGGTGTAGCTCAGCGATGGGTTGATTTTTCTTCTGAAGTGACCGGCCTGGTTGACCTTTCTTATGAGAAGCAGCATCAATGGAAATGGAATGGCCCTAATCAATTGCTGGACGACAACCCGAAGCATTTCTTAGTGAATACCATTTCGGATTATGTTTTTATGCTCTATAATGCAGAAGATGCCGCCTTGTTTTCTGACATCCGTAAGATTGCGGATAAGGTTCTGGATCATGAACCGGACAACTATGATTTTATCACGTACAAAGCAGATGTTTGCGAAAAACTTGAAGATTGGGATGGTGCACTGGCTACATGGCTGAAGGCGAAACAATTCAATCCTGAAGACAGCTATGTATGGTCTTCATTGGCGAAGTGTTATTTGCAAAAGGGAGAAAAAGCCGAAGCTTTCATGGCTTATAAAAAGGTCATCAATTACGGTAATGATAAAGAGAAAGCTAGGGCTAAAAAACAACTACAAGAATTGATTAAATAAACAAACATGTATGTGAGTCTATAACTCGCATACTCGAATAACCAATTGGACAGGAGGTCTTCAATATTGATTGTTGAAGACCTTTTTTGATTTGTTCATTATTGCTTTTTTAGTAGTTTTCTGTATACAATAGGCTGGGCAACATTTTTCACTTTGCCCTTCTGTTTCTCACCAAAGTTTTGGTCGTCGCCTAGTTCTTGTACGAAACTTTCCATGCCTAATATTTCATCACGACCTGCCAGACCTTGCAGTCTCGCTGTATTATTCATTCCCGAACTAAAACCGGTGAAATCCTGACCTGGTCCAAGATGCCCAATATAAAGCGGAGCATAGTTCAACCCAATACTTACACCAAGGGGTTTTTGCAAATCCTTTAATTCACTGATCACTCCGGAACTTGCCATTTCATTTGTGTAGGCCCTTATCTTTTTGGCTGCAGCCAAACACGCACTGCATGCTTCCTCTGAATTCAATTCATAAAACGGAGGTCCCCAAAGAGCTATTACGCAGTCTCCAACCATTTTGTCAAATACCCCTCCGGATTCCCAGATTATTTGTACCACTTCATATCCCCAGGTGTGCATGAGCCGAGCGATGATTTCAGGTTGAATGAGTATCTGCTCTGAGACGTAAGTGAATCCGGAAAGATCTGCAAACAGGATCGCTACGTTTCTTTCGCGAGGTGATAAGTATCGTGCGGCATAGTCTTGTTCCTTAAGTAGTCGCCTGACAATCTTCTGCGGGAAGGTATTGGATAGCTCCTCGAATTCTTTGCTGAAGTCAACGACCCTTTGTCTCAAATAGTCCGCAAATCTATCCGCTAATTGCTCCTGTAGCGGGTTGATTGGGTTTTTGGATCCAACAATTACCAGACCTGCCAATCCTTTATCCAATGCGTCCAAGAGAGGTGCTTTGACCCAATATTCACTTTTGAATCCTAATGTACGTAGGCCCTGGCTAGTAGGATTCCAGGCGATTTGTTCAACATTGGAAATTATCTCAGGATCAGATTCGGACAGGCTGGATAGTACATGCTGACCGTCGGCATAGACCCTAAAGCATGTAGTATGCCGATCCAATACATCATCCGATTGACATACCAGCAACAGGTCATCAAATTCCACAAATTCCGAAAAGATATTGACAGCTGCTTCGATGCCATATTCAAGAATTGGGTGCTTCAGTGCGTCACTAATTTGTGTCAGCGCTTTATGTTTTTTTCTTGATAGCGTCTTAGCAGCCAGATAATTGTCAATGACTTCCACCCAATCTTCGAGAAATCCTTCAACCACCGAACCTGAGATTGTTGATTGGTTTGGAATCCAGACAGCAGTAGTGCCAAGATGCTCATCAACCATATCAAAACTTCTATACAAGCATTCACCCTGGTCTAACTTAATTTGTTTGATACTGCCTTCGGCCTTTTTATCCAGTTCGTTCAATTCTAATTGGTCAGGCCAGCCCTCATGGCTTCCCAATTCTAAGTCTCTTCCTTTCTCATCTTGTGTAAGGGTTTTGATAAGCGCTTTGGGCATATTTTGCTGAAGGAGATCTATCGCTTCCCGTAAGGTTTTTTCGATAGTGAACCCGGATTGAATACTGTTTTCCAGGAGATCATCCAATTTCCTGGTCAACTGGTGTCTTGAAAGCAGAAATTGATATTTGGATTCTATATTATCGAAATTCATTGTATTGTTTTCATTTCCGGGAACCTTCGAAAAATAGAATGCCGCATTCTCGAAGCATCGTTTGTCGTTGAACAGAAACTTGCACCTCTAAAAATAGCAAAAGGCCAGTAAGGGCATACATCAGAAAAAAATTCTTTTCTTGTTCTTTGTGAATACCAAAATGTACAATGGCACTACCGGCTGAAACCCCAAAGGCAGAAATTGAAATCAATGATGCATTGGTCCGACAGCTTATCCATGATCAGCATCCTGACTTCTCTCATCTATCAATTCTGAGATTTGAAGAAGGTTGGGATAATGTCTTGTATCGATTGGGAAACCAATATGTGATCAGACTACCAAGAAGGCAAATTGGTGCAGAATTAATCCAAAATGAAATCACATGGCTTCCAATGGTTGCTCAGGATGTGCAGTATGCAACACCACAACCTGTACGTATCGGTCAACCGCAGAGGGAATATCCGTGGTCATGGGTTATCGTGCCTTGGATCGAGGGTGTTTCTGCGGATCTTTCTCCACCTCAAAGATATGAGGTAGATGGTTTTGTGCAGTTTTTAAAGACGATCCATCAACCAGCACCTGATGAAGCACCCGAGAACGCTACTCGTGGTATTTCGCTTTCAGCCAAGGCTAAAGATATCGGGAGTAGAATGGA
>JAHHJQ010000425.1 GCA_018680005.1 Bacteroidia bacterium
CCGTATATCGTTCCGAAAGCCGCTATGGCTACAAAGAGATATGACCATTGTCCAATATTCTCCGTAAGGATGACCAGGAGTTGATTTGAAAATTTGGTAGCTCCATTGTCAAAAAGTTGTCCACTGCCATAGGCGCTAAAAGCACCGATCACCAAAAACATGAGCGCTAATAATACTGTGAAAAGATATCCCAGGTTGAAGTCAAATAAGCTTTCCTTCAAATTCGGTTTATGTCCGGTGGCCTGTGATTTTTTGATGGTCCAGATACTATGCATAGTCGAAGCTTCCATACCATTGGGCATCCATCCAATGAGACTGATCATCAAAGTCAAACCGACTCCTTTGAACAAAGGAGCTTTTATAAATCCGTTAATCGGTTCAATCGGACCTTTGAGCAGGACAGCAATAAATGCAGTGGTAACGGTCACTAGTAGAACTGCTGAAATCAATTTGACAAAGTAATCCAATCCGGCATAGCGTCCAATCAAAAGTATCAGTGCAGTAATGAACAGCAAACTTCCCATCAGTACAGGTATCGGAATACCCGACAAACCAAAGGTCGTACTCAACAAACCTGCTGAGACAGCTCCTACTGCAGCAACTACAGCAAACATATTGATGCCGATGACAATCATAAAGAGTACTACAGCCCATTTACCCTGATCTCGATATCCCTTCACCAAACTATAGCCGGTTGCACTGGCATACCTTGGACCATATTCATAGAATGGATATTTGATAATCAGTGCACCAACGATCACCCAAAAGACGACCATCCCATAGTGTGCCCCGGCTCTGGTAGACAATACAAGGTGAGACGTACCGATAGCAGTGCTTGCGAAGATGAGCCCCGGACCTATGGTTTTGGCCAGGGTTTTCAGATTTGCCATGCTTTTGTTGCGATGATTTTAGGATATAAGAATAGTCTTTTTCTCAAAGAATTGGGATAATTTGGTTTGGTCGCTGATGAGTAAGGGAGGGAATCGACCTAGTATACAACTTCAAATATCATAAGCAATGGATAGGCAGAAACCTCGATTGGCAACCTTGAAACCGCATATTCAATCCTTGGGAACTTCAGCTACCCTTGCTATTAATGAGCATATGCATGCATTAATTCGCCAGGGCAAAGAAGTCTTTAAACTTGGCTTTGGACAATCCCCTTTTCCTGTCCCAGAATCTGTAGTCCACGCTCTTCAGGATCATGCCCATGAAAAAGGTTACCTGCCGGTGAGGGGTCTGGACACCCTTCGTGAAATGGTAGCTCAATACTACAAGCAACGAATGAACCTGAACGCTGATGCGAGCCAGGTGATTATTGGACCCGGATCAAAGGAATTGATCTATATTGCCATTTTGTGTCTCGAAGGCGATTTGATTCTACCAGCACCGAGTTGGGTGTCATATGCACCACAGGCTCAACTTTCGCAGAAGAAAGTACATTGGATTGATACATCTGGCAATCCTCAACTTCTATTGACAGCGGACTTATTGGAAAAATTCTGTCAAGCTCATCCTAAGAAGCAAGGTACACTGCTATTGAATTATCCAAGCAATCCGGCAGGTTCGACCTATAGCTCCACTCAATTGCAGGCAATAGCGAGGATTGCCCGCCAGTATGGGATAGTTGTCATTTCTGATGAGATTTACGGGGAATTAAACCATTCAGGAAATCATGATACACTAGCCCGATATTATCCCGAAGGAACTATTATAAGCTCTGGATTGAGCAAATGGTGCGGTGCAGGGGGATGGCGATTGGGAACATTTTTGATACCTAAGACAATGCATGGGTTATTGGATGCAATGGCCATTGTTGCCAGTGAAACGTATACCTCTGCCAGTTCTCCTATACAATATGCTGCGGTTAAAGCTTTTGATTTCGATGATTATATTGCTGAATACGTCCATCAATCGAGGCGTGTGTTGAAAATAGTGGCTCAATATGCCTATGATAACCTTTCCGACGCTTACCTCACGATGCCCGAACCGATTGGGGGATTTTATCTGTTTCCAGATTTTGAATTTTACAGAGCGGTGCTGGGAAAACGAAATATTAAAACCTCTGTTGAATTTTGCCAAAGACTCCTGGAAGAAACTGGTGTAGCCCTTTTACCAGGAACCGCTTTTGGTCATACGCATTCTCGTTTGACAGCCAGGTTAGCATACGTGGATTTTGATGGGGCAGCGGCACTGCAATATGCTATTGAGAAAGAAAGAGAGCTGAATAAAGAAGACATCGAAATCCTTGTTCCGAATGTCAAAGCAGCATGTGAACGCATCATATCCTGGCTATTATAGAACGTCATGCTGATAGAAATTAGAATTGATGTTATTCTACTTTTAAGAGCACAATTGTTATTTTGACAAAAGTCTTCCCTTCCAATAGGGCAAACATTCCTGAATATATCCTTTCGACACCTATTTCAGACATAAATTTCCTTTCGTGAAGTTTATTCTTCTTTTATCATTCATGTAAATGAATATTTTAAAACAAAACAATCCAATTATGCGCAAAACTTACACACTTTCTATTACTCCTATTCTCGGTTTTTTACTCTTTTTTATTTCCGGCTGGGTATATGGCCAGCAAGGGACTATAACAGGTCAGGTACTTGAAGCGGGCGAACCGCTCATCGGGGCTACTGTAGTGATTGTTGGTACCACAAATGGAACGACAACAGATATTGATGGAAACTATGCGTTGATGGTGGATCCAGGGACTTACACGGTTGAAGCTAGCTATATTGGATATGGATCCCAGCTTCTTGATGTCACTGTAGCTGCTGGTCAAACAACTACCGCAATATTCACAATGACCGCTGGTGTCCTAGTAGACGAAATCATCGTAACTGGTACCCGGTCAGCCAATAGAACGAATACAGATGCAGCCGTTCCTATTGATGTAATCAATGTCGAAAAACTATCCATCGCTGCTCCTCAATCGAGTCTGAATTCATTACTGCACAATACTGCACCTTCATTTTCATCGAATACACAGACTATTTCTGATGGCACAGATCATATCGATCCAGCATCTCTAAGGGGTCTAGGTCCGGATCAGGTTTTGGTCCTGCTTAACGGTAAACGAAGACATTCTTCCTCACTTGTCAATGTCAATGGAACATTTGGTAGAGGAAGTGTCGGAACAGACCTGAATGCCTTGCCTGCCGCAGCCGTCAAGGCTATCGAAGTATTGAGAGATGGTGCCGCAGCACAATATGGATCTGATGCCATTGCCGGTGTGATCAACGTCAGATTAAAAAATGCAGTGAATAAACTGAATCTCAGTTTGACAACAGGAGGGAATTTTACAAGTGAAATCGGACCTTTTGAGGGAGAGACCAAAAGTGTAGACGGGGAAGTCGTGAATCTTGGTGTCAATTATGGTCTTCCATTGGGGCAGGATGGAGGCTTCATCAACTTCACTGGGGAATTCGGGTTCAAAGGGCCTACAAACAGAATGCAAGAGTTTTCCGGAGATATATTCAATGCATATAATGCTGTTGAGAGGGTCGCGCAGGCTAATGGCGCTGATATTGCAAACTTATTAATGGCTGATGTGCAGACTTTTGCACAACAGGTCAATCACTTTGATGCCGCTTTGAAGACGGACATTGCCAATGCTCCTGATCTTGCAACCTTGCAAGGACTGCTCGGAGCTGACGTAACAACAGCCGAGCTATCTGCCAGAGGATTACAAAGAAGTGATTTCAATATGCGAGTTGGGCAATCCCAATTGAGAGAAGGTAAATTCTTTGCTAATATGGGTATACCATTGGGTGATGATCTGGAATTATACGCATTTGGAGGTTTGGGTTACCGTGATGGAGAATCAGGATGTTTTTATAGGCTACCTGGGCAGAACAGAACTTCAACATCTATCTATCCCAATGGTACTGTTCCTCGAATCAATTCGAATATTACGGATAAATCAATCTCTACTGGAATTAGAGGAAAGATAGGGGAGTGGAATATTGACTTTTCCAATACCTATGGCACTAACGAGTTTCTATTTTATATGACCAATACACACAATGCCACTTTGGGATCTGGATCGCCGACCGAATTTAATGCTGGCGGACACGCGTTTGCTCAGAATACGGCCAATCTGGATCTGGCCCAGTATTTTTCAGAAGTTGGAGGCATGGCGGGTATCAACGTTGCTTTTGGTGCTGAATACAGATTTGAAAATTATAAGGTGATTCCAGGAACGGAGTTATCCTTTGGAAACTATGATATGAACGGTGAACTCGTGACACCGACAACTCCGAACAATTTGTTGTCGGTAGATTTTCTTGGTCGTGCAAGACCTGCAGGGGCGCAATGTTTTGCCGGATTTCTTCCAAGCAATGATGTTGATGCCAACAGATCAAGCGTTGCAGGATACTTCGATGTGGAATTTGATATCTCAGAAGAGTTCTTAGTAGAGACAGCTTTGAGATATGAAAACTATACGGACTTTGGTTCTACCTTCAATTATAAGCTAGCCAGTAGATTAAAAGTCTCTGATAATTTCAATTTACGTGGTGCTTTCAGTTCAGGCTTCCGTGCGCCTTCTTTGCATCAGATTTTATTCAGTCGAACTTCGACTATTTTTGTTACAGAAATGGGGGTGACTACTGCACAGGAGGTTGGTGTTTTCAATAACAATTCCAGGGCGGCCAAGCTTTTAGGAATTCCGCAGCTCAAGGAAGAAACTTCGAATAACTTTAGTTTAGGATTCACAGCCAAGTTTCCAGATGCAGGCTTAAGAGTGACGGTTGATGGTTATTTAGTGAATATTGATGATAGGGTCATTTTAACCGGTCAGTTCCAGCCTGGAAATGATGCAGAACTACAGATTCTCTTTAGCCAGGCCCAAGCCACAAGGGCAGCATTTTTTGCAAATGCGATCGACACAGAATCCTCAGGATTAGATATCGTCATATCACACCGAACCAGGTTAGGGGAGGGGTCCTTGTCAAATGATCTGGCAGGAACTTTTTCAAAGACTGAGCAGGTGGGTGATATCAAATCTTCAGATATCTTGAGAGCGAAAGGATTAGTAGATACCTATTTTGATGAAACGTCAAGGATCTATCTTGAAGAGGCTGTTCCAAGAACAAAACTTACATTAAGCAACACTTACACCAATGGAAAGTGGAATGTGTATTTGCGAAATACACTTTTTGGTGAAACAACAGAAGCAACGAATATTTCGTCCTTGGATCCAAGCGTGGATTATATTAACGAGGGTAAGCTTGTGACGGACTTAAGCATTGGATATCAATTTGATGACAATCTGGGTTTGACAATAGGAGCAATGAACCTACTTGATGTCTATCCTGATGAAGTAGATCCTGCATTTTTATCCAGTGGAAGATTTGTCTATTCAAGACGATCTCCACAGTTCAGTTATGGAGGAAGACATCTTTTCGCACGAGTCATATTTACCCTTCAATAAAAACACTGTGAATACATAACAAGAAAACCGCCTTTCTGTGAGAGGCGGTTTTTAATTTAATCACCTTTACATTGGATCTACGTCAATGTTGATGCGCACGGTCGTGAGCCCTTTAATGGACTTGACATACAAGGATCGATCATGGATGATATTTTTGGCTTTTGCCAGAAGTTTTGGACTACGCTCGATCTTGATCATGAGATCCAGAATATACAGACCACGAATTCGAGAAATGTAAGGAATAGATGGACCGAGAACCCTGTGATGCAATGATTTTTGTAGTTCCGTTGCCAGGATCTTAGCAGCATCGTTAAGGACATCAGGTTTTTTGTGTTTAACGGATATCTTGATCATTCGGAAAAATGGAGGATAGGAAAAAGCTTTGCGTTCATAGAGTTCTTCCTTGATAAACTGATCCTGGCTTCCATGAAGGATATGATGAATGATTCTATGCTCTGGTTGATAGGTTTGTATCAGAACGCGGCCTTGTTTATGAATTCGCCCGGGTCGACCTGCCACTTGCATCATCAGCTGATATGCCCGTTCTGCAGCCCTGAAATCCGGATACGCCATCAACATGTCTGCACTCATGACACCAACCAGACTCACATACTCAAAATCAAGTCCCTTAGTGACCATCTGTGTACCGATCAGC
>JAHHJQ010000007.1 GCA_018680005.1 Bacteroidia bacterium
CACCAAACCAGTTGTAATCAAAATTGGGGGCATCTGATGGATTTAACGCTAAATTCTCTCCCGGACAAATGATGGCATCATTGGAAATAGAAGCCAAAACATCGTCGGGATTAGGATTAACTACAACTTCAACTTGTTTGCTTAGACCGCAATTGTTTTGATTGATATCTGTTATGTTGACCGTATAGGTTGTAGTTTCGGACGGTGTCGCAATTGGTGTATCACTTGAAGGATCATCCAAACCATTTCCGCTCCATTCAAAAACCAAGTTGGGATATTCCGTTGCATTCAATTGTGCTGATTCTCCTTCACAAAGAATGAATTGGTCAGGAATCGCATTGATAGCAGGAATTTCCGCGACACGAATTTGAACTGTTTTGGAAATTGAACATGCGTTATTCTCATCCCGGATTATAACTTGAAGATCAATATCTTCATTGGCTATCACTGTTGGATTTGGACTGCTTAAATCATCAAACAAAGGGTTAAGTTGCCACTGGTAGGTTAAGTCGGGATTATAATCCGGATTGAGCTGAGTTTCCGTTCCAATACATACCAAAATCTCCGATTCTATATCATCACCCGGATCATTCAAATCAGCTGAAAAGGATTTGGTAGTCCCGTCAACGCATCCATTTTCCGAAGTCACTGAAAGCGTGAGTTCGACAGAGGCTGGGGCCTCAATATTGAATACTGGATTCTGAATATTAGAAGTAGCAGCTAATTCACCATCTACTTTGAGCTGCCAATCCCAGAAAGCAGGGGCGGATACACTATCGATGGATAAATCGGATACATTTAAAGTACTATTATCCAGACAATCCAAAACATCAACTTCAAAATCAGCCTTCATTGAATTTCTCTGAAGAAAGACGGTATGATAGCTGGTATCCCGACATACAGTTTTTGTAGATGAAATCAATCTAATCGTATAGGTGCCCGTATCGGCATATACAAAAGTTGGTTCTTCTGTTGTGGAAAAAGCACCTGGATTATTGGGGTCATTGAAGCTCCATAAATATGCATCGGCATTCAAACTGGTATTGGTAAAGCTAACCGATAAATCCTCGCATTGCACTTGCGGGGCTACAATTGCCGCCTCAACCTCTCCACACTCACCAACATTGTACTGAAAATCTCTTCTTGTGACAGAAATCATTTCGCCGTTTCTGAATTCTTTGACATTCACCCCAACGACAAATTGTCCCATAACAGTAGGCATACCAGTCAATTGGCCGGTCTGAGGGTCAATAGCCAGAGGTGTACCACCCAACAAATTATCAAGTCCAAAAGCCGGTTCATTCCACACTACTTGATCAAAAGGAGGATTGTTTGTAGGTACCGGCTTCGGATCAGCCTGAGTACCGCCACTGAGTGGTGTACATAGAGCATAGACTAGAGAATCTCCATCCACATCTATGGCTGAATGATCCCAATCGATAGGTTCATTTACGCATACAAATATCGGCGGCCAATCTTTGAATTTAGCTGAATTATTGCACTCTGTCAGAGATTCCTCCGAAATAAAAACGTTATATACCGCTCCGGCATTTAACGGATCTAATATGTTCATTATAGTTTCGTTCCGGCAACATCTTTCATATGCCAATTGATAACCACCTTCTATTAAAGGCAAATTCACTATTCCTCGATAAGTAGTCGTATGAACACAAACATCATTGGGAACAAACAAACAACTGTCACTTAATATTGCAGGAATAGTATCATTAGTCAATAAAGGAAACGCTAGCTGACGGACTCGTTGATTGTTTGAATTAAATACTCCTATATATGCAGGATCATCAAAGAATGCTCGTGGATCAGCATAAAAACAATCTCTAAAAACTGTTAGTTGGATTTCAAAATTGTTATTACCCAGACACGTATAATTCATTTCTCCGCCAACGATGTGCGTTGCCTGAAGTGACCAGGTGCCTAACATAATCATGAAGACACTTAGTATATTTCTTAATATCGGCTTCTGTTTCATGTTCATAGTCAATAGGGATTTTACTTGACCTCAATTATTTCGACACGTCTTTCCCGAGAAGCATCGATGCTAAATATTGAATTTTTCTGGTCCATAGGATTATCACTAATACCAGGACGAGCTGTGGACTCTCCAAAGGATTTAATTGTAATTTTTAGCGCTCCATTCTGCATATAGGGTAATAAAGCACCCTCATTCCACCTGTCTATATGATTTCTAATACTTGAAATCCTTCGTTTTCCCAGATCAAGGTTATAGTTAATATCAGCAAGTGGAGATGTATAACCCTGGATCATAATCTCAGCTGTATTATCCAATGCCAGGTATTGAAAAAGACTAGAGCAAAATACATCCAGGCTTTCTTTTCCATATATCATTTCATTATCAAAGAAATTCTCTACTTCTCCCCCTGCAATTGTTCTTTCTTCTCCTGACAACCCAACTGTATTCACTTGGGTAAATTTAGGTTTACGAGCATAATAGGCCTCTGCAAGTTCTCCATAACTTTGGTATGAAATTGAAGGTATATCGACAACAGCAGGTTGATTATTATCGAAGTAAAGGGGTACGGGTAAGAAATCATCTATACCCTTCTTTAAAACTTCTGACCTTGTCATTTTCGCAAGCAAAACTCTTACTACTTTGTTGGTCCCACCAATGGTATTGTAGGTATCAAATTCTGCAATTCCGTTTTTGTATTCATCTTTAACTGCTGTGATACGATATCGTTTGTCTTTTTCTATAAGAAGTTCCAGTGCGCTGACATCTTCTATTTGAACAGTTTTCAACGGAATCCAACTTTCATTCTGCCATTCTGCAATTGTGTAAGTAATATTGTCCAGAGCAGCGAGATCTGCCTGATCAAAAGAATTAGCCAGTAGATTAATTGGAAGCGGTTTAAGATTGACGTCTTTTTCAATGCGCTCCATTCGATCCAATTCTTGAGTAGAAACTTCTATTACCTTCGATTCATAGCCTGCTTTTGAAAAAGTGAGTTCATAGATTCGGTTTCTATAAACGTCGATATCGAATACATGAGAGGTGTTACCTGTAATCTGTTCAGAATCTGAAGTAATCTGCTCAGTAATCTTTAAAAGAGATCCAATGATCGGGTCTTTGGTTTCCTCGTCAAAAACTCTTGCGATCAGATCCAATTGGCTTTCAAAATCAACTCGGAAAAGATCATAACAACATGCGGCTAAACTATCAATCAGATATTTGGAACCAGGACGATTCGTAGAAATATAGCCTACGGATTCATCATCATTGATTGAAAAGTAGACGTCATCGTAACTTGTATTCAAAGGGGTGCCAAAATGATTAATCTTGCCCCATTGATCATTGTCGACTCGGGTATGATATACATCAAAACCCCCCATGTTCTGATACCCTTCAGAACTGAAGTACAATGTGTTTGTGTTTGTGTGGAAGAATGGACTTATATCGTCTTCTTCAGTATTTATATCATGCAAATTTTCGGGATTTTCAACGGTTCCATCAAGATTTAGTTTGGATCTCCAAATATCCAATCCCCCGGCTCCACCTTCTCTATCCGAAACAAAGAATAAATAATTGATTCCATCGATATTAGCCAGGTTAGGTTGCGTTGAAGTTGTGTTTGTCAGATTTACCGGTTCTGGTAGGCGTACAATATTTCCCCAGCTATCATCCGATATAGCTGTCGCTGTATACAAGTTACAAGAAATCAATCCTTGATTGGAGTAGCCGCAGACAGTGAATATGACTCTTGAATGTTCACCATAGAAACTAGTGTGCGCAATATGTTTATCGGTAGTGGTTTCGTTATCCAAAAGTATAGTACTCACTACACCATTTTTTTCCTTAAGCACCTTAGAAAATGACAAAATTCGATTCCTGGTATATGAATCGTCCGGATAACGTAAAGTACTGAAATAGAGATTTTGTTGATCAGGAACAGGAGCAAATTCAGTGAATGGTGTGTTCACTTCGTCCCCCATATGAATAATTTCATAATAGTTATCCTGAGCTTGAGAGATCTCATTCGCCCATTCGCAATCTTCCAGGTGTTTAGTGGCGTCATTAATTAACTCCTGATTCACAGGCACATCCGTCACTGCTTCTCTGATGAACTCCCTAAAGGACTCAATTGCTTCGTTATACTTCCCTAATTTCTTTTGCGTGTCTCCGAGCAAATATTTCGCTCGAATTTTATCTGATCGAAGTGTTCCGTCAACTTTCGCAGCTGAAACTTTAAGGAGGCTTTTTTCGGCAATTTCAAAAGCATTAAAAGAATTGGCAGCAAGTGCGTATTTGTAGTGAATATCCAATCTTTCATTCTTCATACTCAATATCTCACCATAATGCGTAATGGCTGCGTAATAGTCCTTGTATGTCATGGCTAAATCTCCCGCCTTCTCCAGTTGGCGAATGGTTTGCCCGGAAACTATCATCGTAAGATTGACTAGGAGAAGCGTAATTATATATTTGATATCGAACATCTATGAAGATTTTTGGAATGTAATGGATCTAATAAATGGGACAAATTTTTAAAGCTTCTGGTGGTAATACCTTGGTAATCCGATAACTAAAAGAGAATTCAGGACCACCTCTTTGATCCGTGCTTATTTTGAAATCAGAACTATTTATATCATAGCTCAATCCTGCGGTGAATTGCTTATACATGACCATGATATTAGGAATTAGGGCATCATTAGTCCTGAATGACAAACCGGCTCTAATCGCCAATTCTTCATTTCTTTTTTGATTGACATGAAATGTTCCGGATAACCCAAATAATAGTTCATTATAACTGCCTTGGCTTTGTGTCATTGCACTTAATCCAAAGTCAACCTTTTCTGTTGCCTTAAAGCTACCCATAGCATATAAGCTCAATCTTTGCGGTAACTTTCTAGAAGCATCATCTCTAAATGCCTGATCAGGTTCATTGATGTGAAACAGTGCAATACCTATATCCATACTAGTCCTCTTTTCAGGTACCTGATAATGATAATTCAAGCCCGCTGAGAAATTGGCAAAAAGTGTATTAGTATTGTTGATTTGTTCTTGAGTACCTAGGCTAGGGTTAACAGCATTACCATCCCACTGACTTTCGAAAAGGAGATCTGCGGTCTTAAAAGCTCTTTGGATAATGCCCAAACCGACACCAAAAGAAATTAAATGCTTGGGAGCCAATAATCTTGTGTAGGCAGCATTAATCGCAAGATCTGAAGTACTTAATTGAGAATCACCTGCCTTGTCATAAAATAATCGTACGCCACCCGAGAAAAAACCCGTCGGTTGATTTCTATCAAAAAACTTCATATCCATGGCTCCGGAGAAAGTTTGGTAGCTGACAGGAACTGCATACCACTGGCTCCTGTAGTTACCAGTAAATCTGATATCTCCATCAAATATTCCGGTCAGTGCTGGATTCAAATTGGAAGGGGCCTTATCGTATTGTGAGAAATGTAAATCCTGCCCAAATGAAAATATTGGACAGAGCAACAAGACATACATCACGGTATGCCCTAGGAGGGAGGTAAGGGGATTTTTCACGATATGTTCAATTTTATGTGGGATGACGCCAAAACGTCACTGAAGTTAACGAAAACTTCTGCAATCGGTTGGGTCAAAACACATGCAAATTTATAAATCAGCTTGTTAGAAGCTTCATATTTTGCACTATAAATATAAATGTAATTCAATTAGCATTCAATTGGACTACTTGATATTTAGACGTCTACAATTTTCAATCGTGTCACTTATAAGGCCTAAATTATCAATATTAGTTCATTCATGTACTAAAAAAGACGTCACAAAATTTATGCTTAATTTAGAAAAATTGATTGCAATATATCAACTAAACAGTTTTTTATTAAATACTACACCCATTTTATCATGTCACAATAAATGAATAATGGGAGCTCCGAAAGAGCCCCCATCAATCTAGTATCCATGGGATTTTACTCTACAAAAATGATATGGATTAACACCATTGTGTTGGCCAATCATTTTTAAAATATGGATACTGACAGTCTCAAAATCTTGCCTCTTTAATATTCGTTTCTAAAATTTTCTATCATTTTCCAGGATTTCGCCATATTATTTCAACCTCATAGACGCTCACTATCAAAGTTAACGGTACACAAAATCTATAGAACAGCATTATAATTCCTTTACATTCATCGGCTTCAAAAGCACATGCAATTCTTTCTTGTGAAGTGTAATTATGATTTGAATCAGTGAATTATAAGTATCAGGCTAGACCTGAAATTCTTTCTTAGGTCAGAAAGCAAACTAAAACACAAAGTCGTGTGCGTAGAAAAAGTCATGGGTTAATCGGTTTTGTTCAAGGATGTATTCGTCCCAACAAATATAAATGTCAGAAGGAAATATGAAATACCCTACATATGGTATTTTATTGAAAAATATTACATGTATATAATAATATGTACTATATAAGCTGTTCACTATCAATTAAATAATGTTCAACGAAAAAGCCCCTCAATAGCAAGCTAAAGAGGGGCCGTCCCATAAACCGATTGCTACTAGCTAATCGGTTTTCAGGTCATGTCAGTTAACGTTATTGGGAATTTGGCACGCACAATACATCTATAGCATCCATTCTTTATTGGATACTTAGCAATTAGCTAATCTGTAAAGGTCTATGGGAGACTTATTGTGCTTAGTGCACCTAGGTTTCGGGAAGATCACGTATGGGACTAGTAGTGATCTTATTCGGCCTAAAGATATATATATTAAAAACAAATAACTATCTCTACTCCAAATTTTATCATTTCCATTTGCACTAACACAATATGCACGGAAAAAATTCCCTGTACGTGCAGCGAACTTGATTATTTCAAAATGGTAATGTCGCCTTCGATAATTGCCCCAGATCCGATATCCAATTGCATTACAAAGTAATACGTGCCCTGTGGGAGCGATTGGCCACTCTGATTTGTGCCGGACCAATTATTCTGATATGGTTGTGATTCGTGGACAATATCGCCCCAGCGATTATATACAATAAGTCGCTTTGTTTGATATTTATTCGGATTGAAAATTAATTCATCAAAAACGAGAAATTCATTTAAACCATCCCCGTTGGGAGTTATCCCTAGAGAAACGGGTTCTTTTGTAATTGTAGTATTTGTATCTACAGGCACGGTAGCTTCTGGGTTAATTACAATTGTTACTGTGGCGGTATCACAGTTTGTGGAGCATATATCATCGCACAATTCATAGTTGAAAAAATAGGTTCCGGATAATTCCGGATTCATTGCTGTATAGTCGATTGCACCATTTGAAATGCCAGATATTGACCCCTCTGAAGGAGCTGAAAGAAGAGATGCAATCGGAGAACTATTAGGCGGATAGCTATCATTGAGCAACAAGTCAATATTGACCGTACCAAATCCCTCATTTACTTGTACTGCATCATCATTGGCAATTGGACTTGCGTTCAAATTTATCCTCAAAGTATCTGAAGAATAAGGCCCACAATCATCAGAATTCAAGGTCCATATAAAAGTATTCTCTCCTGGCTGTAGATCAGTTACCTGAGTATTGGGGTCATTTGGGTTTACGATCCGTATAGACGACTGCAAAGATGTCCATTGTCCTGTAACTTCACTATTACCATTGGCAGAAAGTGTTACTACAGCGTTACAAGCATCAAAATCATCACCGGCAATTGCCAGAGGCAAATCATTGTTAACGTTTATTCTTACTGAATCCAAGGCAGAACATCCATTCATCCCGTTGGTTGCCATCACAACAATAGTTCCCACTCCCATAACATCAACAGAGGAAGTATTTTGCCCGCTTATGATCTGCGCTTCTCCGGAAGAAATGGTCCAGGAGTATTCTACATTTGCTGTTCCTGACGCTGAGACAGAACTGATTTGATTATTACAATCTATAAAAACATCATTTGATGTCATGACCATGGGCATCTCTCTATCGGCCGTTATGATTATAGAAGTTTCATCTGTACAAGATGAAAGAGTATTTGTTACAGTTACCTGATAAGTTCCGGGTTGATCTATAGTTGCTTCAACAGCATCCAGACCACTTATGAAATTGCCATCTGTCGTATTCCAGGAATAACTTTGGTTGGGTGCATTTCCACCGTTATTGGCATTGAGAATTATTTCAGGATTTGTACACGTCAATATTGTCGATCCACTAATTGCAGCCAGTGGCATCGTGTTGTCTCCACTGACTATCACTTCATCCATTGCTTCACAGCCGGTAGCCTTGTTTATAACCGTTAACTGATATGTCCCGATTTGATTAACAAAAATCAAATCTTGATTAGGATTTGTAGTGATATTACCGTCTGTCGTAGTCCAACTATATGAAATATCAGGACCTGTGGAACTCGCTAAAGCACTGAGCATAATTGAAGTAAGCCCACATTGCAACATCTTATCTGGGCCGGCATCAGCATTAGGTAATTCAGCAGTGGAGAATACTTCCACCGTATCCTGCACGGAGCATCCATTATCTGTATCAGTCGCTATCACTAAAATGGTTCCCGCACCCATGACCTCAATGCCATTTGTATTTTGACCACTTATGATCTGCGCTTCACCAGAAGCGGTTGACCAGAAATAATCTACATTGGTTGGGCCTGTTACCGATAGAGAGGCCACAGGATTATCACAATCTATGGAAACATCATTGGATGCAGTGATCATTGGTTTATCGAAGTCAGCTGCTACAAAAAAAGAAGCTTCATCGGTACAGGAAGACATGGTGTGGGTTACAGTAACCTGGTAATTTCCCGATTGATCAATAATTACTTCAATAGCATTTGCCCCGCTCAAAATGTTGCCATCTGCTGTTGTCCATGAATAACTTTGATTAGGAGGGTTGCCACCATTGCTGGCATTGAGTGTGATTTCAGGATTTGCACATGTCAAAAGAGAAGATCCACTAATACCAACTAATGGCATAGTATTGTCTCCACTCACAACAACTTGATCAGTCGATTCGCAACCGGAATCTTCGTTTCTAACTCTTAATTGGTAGGCACCAACTTGATCAACAGAAATTGAATTTTGATTGGGGTCTGATATTATATTGCCATCTGTTGTAGTCCAAGCATAACTAATATCAGGGCCCGTTGAACTCGATGACGCATTGAGCATAATTGAAGGAAGGCCGCATTGCAACATTGTGTCAGATCCAGCATCCGCATTGGGCAATTCAATATCAGAGAATACTTCCACACTGTCCAGAGTGGAGCATCCGTTGTCTGTATTTGTAACCATTAATTCATAAATGCCTGTTTCATCAATTACAGGATTGGAACTATTCGCACTTGAGACTATGTTTTGCCCTTCAATTCCTCGCCACGAAAATGACAAGTTCGTAGCGCCAGAACCAGAACCTTGGAGGGCAACAGAAGTATTTTGGCAAGTTAATGTAACATCCATACCAGCGTTTGCAGAAGGTTGTACTCCTTCCACTTGAATTGAATAATTGGCAACCATAGAATCCACACCTAAACACTGGTCAGAAACAGTAACTGAATAATTGCCAATGTCGATATTCTCGATTCTATTAGAGGACTCCCCATTACTCCAATTGTACAATATTTGTTGCTCCCCGCCTGATACAGTCAATTCAATTGAACCCCCATTCGGATTGGTGCAAGTAGTATTTGTAATTTGGACATTGTCAATATTCAAGGAATTTCCAGCTTTCAATCTGCCAGGTTCAAAGGATACCTGAATTTCTTCATCATTGGGCCATTGTGTTGCCAGTATTTCAGTAGGTGTATCCGATAATATAAATGCGTCATTGATGCAGGTTTCATCCAACATATGCGTCAAACAGATTTCAAATATGACTCCACCATCTTCTAAATCATTCCCCATAGCTTCAAAACTAAAATCAATGTAGGCATATCCAATTTGACCCTGAGAGTTGGCATTAAAAGTAGAAGGTGAGGCAAATCCTCTACCATTCCAGTTCTCCAGGTTTTGAATTTGATCAAAACGAAATCTATTATTATTGAAATTTATTGAGAATTGCAGGGCAGTAATATTTTGAAAGTTCCTGGCTCTGATTGGGACACAAAATGATCCGCCATTCTCCACATCCACATCATCATAATACAGTATTAAGCCCTCTTCAACACCATTTTCAGAAATGCGTACTTCGCCATCATTTAGTGTTTGACCTATAGGCATACCATTAGAATTGGCATCCGTAACATCTATGGTAACAGGGTCACCCGTAATTCCTACTGTACTAAATTGGCCAGCCTCACCAGTTAATTGAAGGCAAATAGAAAAGAATATATCTCCGTCTTCCAAAGTAGTGCCCTCAAAACTGAAATCTTCCCAGGAAACAGCAATTTTTCCATCATCAGATTGAGTAAAATTGAAATTTGATGCCGTTAATGAGGCAACAGCATAATTTTCCACTCGATCGAATGTAGCTACGCTGGGATCCCAATTAACGGAAAATTGCAACGTCTGAATCTGGGTAAAATCCTGAACGGTAATATCCACGCATACCGTTTCTCCCTGATCGTCCTCAATAGAACTAATATTGAATGTAGGTTGTGCCAATGCACAGATTGAAAAAACTGAGAAGAGAAGGAAAAGTGATAGCCGTGTATGTTCAGATTGCATGTGGTTTGAGGTTGATTTTTCGAAGTCAGTTAGTATTCAAAGCTATATGTAATATTAAACTGGTGTGAACTTCTGCTTGACGTACTTATTTTGCTAAATGAATAATCATATGAATATCCAATTTTAATATTGGGGTATCCAAGGCCATAACCAAGATTGAGTCCTGTTTCGAAGTGATATATTCCACTGGTTCCAGCACCTGTGCCGATCCATAGCGCAGATGGAAATTGATATCTTATACTGCCTTGCACGTTCATCTCTGCACCTTTCGTTGTTTTAATCCAAACCGTTGGTTCGAGATATGCACCATCTCCAAGAAATTTATAGTACCCCAAAAGGCCATATAAATGTTGAATCTTCTGAAGTTGGAAAGCATCTGTATCTGCGTTAAAAGTCAGGTCTGCACCAAAGAGTTGTGGGACTGAAACTCCGCCATAGATCATATTCGAATTGGATCCAACCGATCTGTAATAAAACAGACCAAATCCGGCATCCATGAATACTT